>MHAF01000158.1 GCA_001802865.1 Ignavibacteria bacterium RBG_16_34_14 | reverse complement strand
ATGATCTTACCAAGATTGAAGATCAGCTATCCGGATACAATGCTTGCTTTTTTTGCCTTGGGACTACCTCTGTTGGAAAAAGTGAAGTAGAATATACACTGATAACTTTTGAACTAACCAAAACATTTGCTGATACTCTTATTAAGCTCAACCCGGATATGGTTTTTTGTTATGTTTCCGGTGTGGGAACTGACAGTACAGAGAATGGAAAAGTTATGTGGGCTCGAGTTAAAGGTAAAACAGAAAATTACCTTACAAGGCTTTTCCCAAAAGCTTATATGTTTCGTCCCGGAATTATACTTCCAACAAAAAGACTTAAAAACACCTTAACACTTTATAAAGTGTTTGCGCCATTAGTGCCTTTGGTAAAATTATTTTTTCCAAAATATGTATGCACTTTAAGAGAAGTTGGAATTGCAATGATAAATGCTGCAACCAAAGGATATGAGAAAGAGGTTTTGGAGGTTGGAGATATAAAAACATTAGCTGAAAAATAAAAATGCTAAATATAAAATTCGATCCATTCCCTTTACTTACAACAAATAAGCTTTTATTAAGACAAGTAGAAAAAAGTGATGTAAATGAAATTTTCTTTCTCAGGTCTGATGAGAGAGTTATGAAATACATTGACAGACCTCTGGCTAAAACAACTGACGATGCTTATAAGTTCATTCAGAATATAAATGATCTTGAAAAAAATAATGAGGCAGTCACCTGGGCAATTACAATGAAGGGCAATTTAAAGCTGATTGGTACAATTTGTTACTGGAATATTAAAAAGGAACATTTCAGAGCTGAAGTCGGGTACATACTTCATCCTGATTATTGGGGAAAAGGAATAATACAGGCAGCTTTGTCAGAAGTTCTTAATTATGGCTTTATAGTAATGAACCTTCATTCTATAGAAGCAAATGTAAATCCGGATAACAAAGCATCAATAAAACTCCTGGAAAGAAATAATTTTACCAGGGAAGCATATTTCAAAGAAAACTATTTTTATGATGGAAAGTTTTTAGACACTGCAATTTATTCTCTGCTAATAAATGAACATAAAAAAGAATAATTAATTTTTTATGTACGAATACAAACAAAATGGCTTTTTTGCTCAGGTAACGGGAAAGATGGAAGCCATTTGTGAAGAGGAACTGATTGAACTTGGTGCAACGGAAACTAAAACCACATACAAGGGAATTTATTTCAATGCTGATCTTCCAACTCTTTATAAAATTAATTACGCCTCACGTCTTCTTTCAAGAGTTCTCGCACCATTAATAACTTTTCCCTGTCATACCACAAACGCACTTATTCAAAAAGCGAAGAAAATCCATTGGGAGGATTTTTGTTCGCTTGAAAAAACATTTGCTATAAGCTCTTCGGTTTCCAAAAGCAGGATTACAAATTCACTCTACGCATCTCAATGTTTAAAGGATGGAATCGTAGATTATTTCAGGGATAAATATGGAAAGCGTCCCGATGTTGAAGTTGTAAATCCAGATGTACGCTTTAATCTTCATATTGAAAAAGATATAACTGTAATAAGTCTTGATACATCAGGAGAATCGCTGCATAAAAGAGGCTACCGCCTGCTTGCGGGTGAAGCTCCTATGCAGGAAACTCTTGCAGCAGTTATTTTACGACTTAGTAAATGGGATGGAGAAAATACTCTGTGGGACCCGATGTGCGGTTCGGGAACAATTCTTTGCGAAGCATTAATGCACTACTGTAGAATACCTGCACAAAAGCTTCGTAAGAAATTTGGATTTTTTAATATGCCTGATTTCGACCGCAATACCTGGAATAAAGTGAAAGAAGAATATGATAATAAAATCCGCCCTTTACCAAAAAATATTATCCGCGGAAGTGACAAATCAAAAAAGGCAATAGAAGTTGCAAAAAATAATCTTTCTCATCTCCCCTATTCTGATTCTGTTGATCTTTCCTGTTTACCATTTCAGCAGGTAAAAGAATTTGAGAATGGAACTTTAATAACAAATCCTCCTTACGGAATGCGGCTTGGCGAAATGAAGGAAGTGCAGGAGCTTTACAAAGAACTCGGCGACTTTCTTAAAACTAATTGTATCGACACTTCTGCATTTATCTATACAGGCAACCCGGAACTGCGAAAATATATTGGACTTAAAACAACAAGAAGAATTCCTCTTGATAATGGTAAATTAGAAGGAGTGCTTTTACAAATTGATAGTTATAAAGGAAGTAAGAAAAAGAAATGGGAATGAAGAATAGAGAGAAAACCATATTGCTTACAGGTTCAAAATTTTACTATATTAGTTAAAATTTCAATTCATTTATTGTTAGGTGGATTATGAGTGTAAAAGAGATAATTAAACAAATAGATAAATTAGATCTTTCTGAAAAGCTGATCCTGGTTGAAGATATCTGGGATTCAATAGCACGAAGTAATTCTGTATTACCACTTTACGAATGGCAAAAAAACGAGCTGGATAAAAGATATAAAGAATATAAAAATGGAGAACAAACTCTTCATGAATGGAACGAAGTTCATGAAGAACTAAGGAAAAAATATAAGTGAAGCTCCGTTATACTAACAGAGCTAAGAATGATGTAGAGTTAGCATTTGAATGGTATGAAAAGCAAAGGCGGGGCCTTGGTTTTGAATTCTTAGATTGTATAGAATTAGCTCTAAAAGAGATACTTACCTTTCCTGAAATGTACCAATTATGCTATTCCAACTTTCGTAGAAATGTTATAAGGAGATTCCCCTTCTCTGTATTTTATACAATCGAAGATAAAGAGATAATAATTCATTCAGTGTTTGATAACAGGCAAGATCCGGAGAAGAGACCCTAGAAATAGTATTAATCAGTTCCATTCTTTTGAATCGGCTACTTTAAAAAATGCAAAACATAAATGCCTATAAAAACCTGTTTGAATTAGATGATGATATAATTTATATCAACTATATGAACAGATTATACTTTAATCATGTTTGACTTACTACGAAAACATATAGAAAAGAGAGTTTATCTTACTGAAGAGGAATTTGATACCTGTTCAAAATTCTTTACTCCAAAGAAGATCAGGAAGCATCAGTTCCTACTGCAGGAAGGTGAGGTGTGTAAACCATATTGCTTTTGTAAATAAAGGATGTCTCCGCGTATATACTATTGATAATAAAGGTTCAGAACATATAATACAGTTTGCTATTGATAATTCCTTTTTCTTATTCTCCAATTCATACCATCTCTAATAAACTTTCTTTACTTCTTCTTTTGCTACTTCAAGCTGCAGATTAAGCTCATTTCCTGTAGGGACAAGTGTTTGATTACAGGTATAAATAGATTATCTTAACCTAAGTGATTTTTAAAAGTAGCCTTCATTTAATTTCCATTCTGATTGCAATTTTTAAGAAATCTTAATTTTTACAAACGCTGTATTAAAAAATACTTGCCCGGTTCTGACGGGTAAATTTTTATCCGGCAAATTATCTGGCTTCGGCTTAGCCTTTGCCAGACGAGTATAGAAAGAAATATGTCATTCGAAAATCTGAATCTTATTAAGCCTTTACAAACAGCTTTGGCAAACGAAGGTTATACTATCCCGACACCTATTCAACAGCAGGCAATTCCTGTAATACTGGAAAGAAAAGACCTCCTCGGATCTGCCCAAACAGGCACAGGTAAAACTGCCGCATTCGCTATCCCTATTTTACAAATTCTCAGCGAAGAGAGAGAACCCGCCAAATCAAATGGTACATCCCGATTTAATCGGGAGAAAATTATAAAAGCTTTAATCATTACTCCTACAAGAGAGCTTGCTGTTCAGGTTGGTGAAAGCTTTAGTGTTTATGGAAAACATACAGGATTAAAAAACACAGTTGTATATGGCGGAGTTTCACAGTATGCTCAAACAGACAAATTAAGACAGGGGATTGATATACTTGTTGCCACTCCCGGTAGACTGCTGGATCTTATAAATCAGAATTATATAAATCTTTCTCATATAAAAATTCTTGTCCTTGATGAAGCAGACAGGATGCTGGATATGGGTTTTATTCACGATGTAAAAAAGATTATTGCAAAGCTGCCTGTAAAAAGACAGTCTCTCTTTTTCTCAGCTACATTGCCGCCGGAAATTATAAAACTTGCTAATACAATAGTAATTGATCCTGTAAAAATTGAAATCACTCCACAATCAAAAACAGTTGAAGTTATTAAGCAGGCTGTGTACTTTGTGTCCAGACCGGATAAAAAAAGCCTTCTGATACATATACTTAAAAATGAAAATGTTTCCTCTGCGCTGGTATTTACAAAAACGAAAAAGGGTGCTGAAAAAGTTTCCAGGTATTTAAATGATGCTAAAATTAATTCGGATGCTATTCACGGAAATAAATCGCAGCATGCAAGGCAGCAGGCTTTGAATAACTTTAAATCGCAGCGTACAAGAGTTCTTGTTGCGACTGATATTGCTGCAAGAGGAATAGATATAGAAAAATTATCTCATGTATTTAATTATGATATACCTGATTATTCTGAATTATATATTCATCGTATCGGGAGAACTGGAAGAGCCGGTTTGGGTGGAACAGCTCTTTCTTTCTGTGATGCTGAAGAGAGATATTATCTTAAGGAGATAAACAAACTGATAAAAACTCCTATTCCTGTTATAGAAGATCATCCTTTTAAATCTGCTGAAGCGGAAAATATCAGCATTGAAATTCCTGTAAAGAAATTCAGGTCTTCAAGGAAACCGGATTCATTCAGGTTCTCAAGGGATTCGAAAAAAAGATGGGTTAGAAAATCACGAGGTTTTATAAAGAAAAAGGCAGATAGATGAACGGTACAAAACGCGAGGATATAAAAACAGGCGACTATGTTAAAATAGTTTTAAAAGAAGACCAACGAACCGGCAGACTTACGGATGGGTATGTGAAAGATATTCTTACAAAATTCCCTCAACATCAATATGGAATAAAAGTCCGTCTGGAAACAGGTGAAGTAGGACGTGTAAAAGAAATCTTTAAAGATTTATTGTAGGATAAAATGTTGATCTGAAACCCGGCGAAGAGTCTTTAGTTAGATTCTTTACTTCACCTGAATTGGTATGCTGCTCCAGACTCATTCAGAAGAGAATGGCAAGAAAAGATTACTTCATAAACATTAATTTCTTTGTTTCGATGAAATTACCTGAAGTAATTCTATACAAATAAATCCCGCTTGATAAATCTCCTGCATTGAACTCAACTTCATATTCTCCAGCAGGTTTTACTTCATTAACTAAAACTGCTACTTCTCTACCAAGGATGTCATAAACCTTTAGCGAAACAAATCCGAAATTCGCAATCCGAAATTCGATATTTATAGTTGGATTGAATGGATTTGGATAGTTCTGTTCTAAAGCAAACTCACTTAGCGCAATAACTTCCGCTTCAATTACTTGTGAATATTCAAACGTGCCATCAAAATCAATTTGCTTTAGTCTGTAAGAATATTTTCCCGTAGGTAAATTTTTATCTGTAAATGAGTAAGATTTAGGTTCAGTTGTTGTTCCGAAACCTGCAACATAACCGATCTTTTCCCAATCCCCAACCTCCAACTCTCTATTCCCTTCTCGCCTTTCTATTTCAAATCCTTGATTATTTGTCTCCGTTTCAGTTGACCAGTTTAGTTCAACGTTATTATTTATAACAGATGTTGTAAAAGAAGAAAGTTCAACAGGAATAATAATTCCATCCTCATTAAATACAACTAATCCTGAATCGCTGGTTCCAATCCAAAGATTTCCAAATTTATCAAAAGTAAGATCAGTAATGCGGTATGTACTTGGTAAACTTGAATTGGAAGAGTTATATGTTATCCAGTTATTGCCATCATACTTTATTAATTCCGCAGAGGGATTTAATAAAGCTTCTGTACCTATCCATAAGTTCCCAATTGAATCTAATTCAATAGACGTTGCTTCAATATTATATCCTGTAAATAATATTCCATCATATTTAACCAATCCACCCCAACCAGCAAGTCCAGCTGCTATCCAGATATTACCTGATAAATCCTTCTTTATATCTGTTATATACTGTCCCAACTGATTATTTATGAATATCAGAGAATCACCATCATACTTGTATAAGCCATTCCAAACCCCCACCCATAATATCTGATTTTCATCAAATAACATTTGTCTATAACCTATAAATGTTGTGAAGGAAGCATGAAAATTCCAAACACTATCCTGGGTTAATTCCAAAACATAATTTGAACCAGAGGGAGGATCAGACATACAGAGGAGCCATAGATCATTTTGATTATCAAATATTAAAGACATTACATAATCTTCAGGGATTGGGGAATTCGTGGAATTCCAGGTTGTCCAACTAAAACCATCGAATTTAGTCAATTGGAAATTACTGTTGTAACCCCCAGCCCAAAGATTCAAATTCTCATCAACATTTATTGAAATTAAAAAATCAGATGGAATATTTGAATTACTGATATTGTATAGAGTCCAATCTTCATTGTCAATCTTTAGTAAGCCAAATCCAGGAAATGATATCCACTTTCTATTAATATTATCTATAACAATATGGTCAATATCATTTGATGGAAGTAATGAATTTGATGTATTATAAATTATCCATTGAGGAGGATTTTGCGCAAAGGTTACCTGTAAGAAGAAAATAATAATTGAAAGTACTTTTTTCATAAATAAATTAAAAAATTATTTCTGGTAAACCATTTTACCTGTAACCTGCTGACCTGCTGCTTTCAAAACATAAAGATAAACTCCACTGGAAACTCCAACGCCTTCATCTGTTTTTGCATCCCATTTTGTAAGATAATTCCCTGAGGGCAAAACTTCTTTCACTAATGTTTTTACTTTCTGTCCTTGTATATCATAAATAATAAGTTCAGTTAATGAGTTTGTTAAATCATAAGGAATAGAAAAATTAATTATTACTGTTGGATTAAATGGGTTAGGATAACTCTTAGCAACAATGTGAGATTCAGGAATGTTTGGTGCATTCGGGTTTTCTTTAACAGAAGTAATTAAAGTAGCTCCTTCTCCTTTGCTGTTACCTGAACTATCTGCAAGATAGATGTTAACCCAATCAGGTCTTAATGATAAATACAAATATGTTTCATCCCATTCTGTGTCTGTTAATCTTTCAAAGCCAAGAGTTGTATATTCATAATAACTTAAAACCGGACCAATGAATGCTGTTAATTGTCCACCTGCTAATTCAGTTATCCAAACTCCAAGATTAACTGGTCCGGTTCCAACATGAGGAATCCATCCGCCAACCATACCACCGCAGTCTGTAGGTACTGTGTGAATATCTGCAACAATGTGATTTTTCTTTAGTAAGCCATCATAGGTATACATATAATCATTATAAAATAATTTTGTATACCAACCATCATAATTAGTGCTGCAGCCGCCTTGTTCAAAAATCATCCTTTTCAGAAAATTGATTTCATCCGATGATAAAGGTATTCCATTAAGCTCTTTCTGGGCTATTGCTGCAAGAGTATCTGATATTGTATTAAGAACTGAAAAATATCCCAGGATTATTTCTTTAATTTGGGGATCAGGAAAATTTAAAGTTTGAAATTTATTATAACCAAGATTAGCAATCGTTTTTAAGTTAAGGTATAATTCAGGAAATGGTTCTACATAACTATATGGGAAAGAACAAATAGTTCCACCTGTATAAGACTGCTTTGCATAAAGAAGATTGTCATGTCGAAGCTGCGTCCAGGAAAAAAGTTGAGTGTTCATTTTTTCCTGCCAGAAAGCTGCTGTTTGCATAAAAGCTGGCAACTCATCCCTATTTGTTGGAGGATTTATGCTTCTTATATTGGCAAGCCACGAATTATTTAATGTTGATTCCCAGAATTCTTGATCATAAGAATCAATCAGATATCTTAGTGCTGCCAGATTTGAGGAATAATGATATTCATTTAACTCAGGGACAAGCAGTTGAGCTGATGCATCATTCCCAAGGGAAAATAAAACATCCAAAGTTTTAGGAAAAAGCCTGCAAATCTTTTGACCATTATATAAAATCCTGTCAAAAACAACTGAGCCGGTTACATAAGAATCAATTACAAATCTTTGTCCGAACATCATACTGATATGCAAAACTTTGGTTTTTTAGGGTATCCTGGAATTCTAAAAGCTTAAGACTGTCGAGAAGCTCTGACGCGTTATTTAAACCAATAGCACTTTTTAAGAATTGAATATTAGGAAGAGTTACATTATCACTGTATCCAACAAAAAATTGAATTATATCTTCAACTTCATTATAAAGCGGTTGAACACCAGCAAGATTAAAAATTTCGTTAATAAGAAAAGCATCTATAGTTTGTCTTTTTATATCATTAAAAGTTTGTTGTTCGCAATAAACAGGAAATGATCTTGGTTTTAAGAGATATAATTCAGTTCTTCCCAGCCACATCATAACTCTGAAATATTTCCTGAGAATTGGAAATTGATTATCATCATAATGTCCTCTAGGTTTAAATTGACTCCAATCCATAATTCTGCAATTCTCAGAAAATAACGTATAGGGAACATGTCCTTGTTCTCCCATTATTTGATTAATTATATCATTTACAACAGCATTATTATCCGTATAGTAAGGAGCAGAATTCGTATTAAATAATTTTCTTGGCACTGTAATATAAACATCAACATCTTTAAGCATTTGCAGCATTCCCGGATTTGATGAATAGGTATTATGCAACTGGGGCATGGAAGCATTAAGTTGGTTAAGAATATTATCAATACGGTTAATTAAAATACCAAGTTCAACATCTCTAAGAATTCTATCATAAGAAATATGAAAAGCATGAAGTATTGCGTCTGTAGAAACAAAAACAGGAAGATCCTGATGATAAATCTGAAGTAAAGCCTCACCAAAAGAATCCATGGAAAGTCTTTCACTTACCATAAAGCCGTAATTTTGAATCAGACTTTTTTCATAATCAGTAAGATTATATTTTGCGTCGATACTATCAAAGTAAAGAGTTCCATCGTAATTAATATTAATTGTATTTCTGAAACTTCCTGCATCATACATTTCAAGAAGCTGCGAAGTAATCATATTTTGATGACTCTGCAGAAATTGTTTGTACTGCTCAATATTAAAATTTGATTGAGCGTTCAGATAAAAAAAAGGAATAAGAAGAAAGGAAATTACTCTAAATGAAGTTTTCATAACTCCTCCTTTAAACTTCAAGGGAAAAGTAAGGAATTAAGAAGACTTTATCAATTAACAATTAGCAATCTTTAAAATGAAAAAGTCCCGATAAAATTACCGGGACTTAAGTGACCCCAACGGGACTCGAACCCATATTACCGCCGTGAAAGGGCGATGTCCTAACCATTAGACGATGGGGCCTGGAAACAATTAAAAATTATAAATGAAAAAATAAAAATCTAATTCAAAATTTTAATTTCGAATTTTTAATTGCTTCAAAGGGTGAGCGATGGGAGTTGAACCCACGACCCTCAGGGCCACAACCTGATGCTCTAACCAACTGAGCTACGCTCACCATCTTAATAAAAAACAAATTCAAAGTACCAAATAACAAATAAAATTCAATCTTCAAAATCCATTTATAGAATTTGTTTTTTGGGGATTTGTGGCTTAACCGTGTACGCCCGAGTGGACTCGAACCACTAACCCTCAGCTTAGAAGGCTGATGCTCTATCCGATTGAGCTACGGGCGCTTCTGAAACAAAATAATAAAGAACAATTTTCAAATCTCAATTAAATACCAAATTCAAAAATTCAATTTCCAATTTGTTATTTGTTTTTTGTATTTGAAATTTAACTATGTCGGGGCGGCAGGATTCGAACCTGCGACTTCCTGCTCCCAAAGCAGGCGCGATGAACCGGGCTACGCTACGCCCCGAAAAATTATTTCAAAATGTCTAAGAACTATAAACCTGCGACCTTCCCGACAAAGTCGGGACGCGATGAACCGGGTGGAGTTTATCCCGATTTCTATCGGGGCTACGCCCCGAAAATTAAATCACTAAATAAAAGAACTTGTCTAATGAAATGAATTTGTTGAAGTTTGCTCATCCAACTTCATTATAAAAAGGAGAGTAAATATATCCTATATCATTCAAATAATCAAAGAATTAAGCCGGATAATTATCATGGCTGAATTAAATCCTATTCAATTAAATAAAGGTTATTTAAGAGATATAAGAATTTTTTCTACAGCATCTTCACCGGAATTGATTGCCCCCTCCATAAATCCCTGCCAATCAGCAAGATGTTCACCAGCGAAATAAACTCTACCATGATTTTTGTTTAATGTTTCTCTTACATTCAGCCATTGATGTTTGTTATAAATTGCATAAGCACCCTTAGTGAAATCATCTGAACCCCAGTAATAATTGACTGCCCTTTCTGCATATTTCTCAACATCACCAAAAGCTGACTTAAGTGTTTTGCAAACCTCTCTAATCTTTTCTTCATTTTTCATCTTCGAAAGTATGTAAGCACGATCACCAGTTGCATAAGATGTTAAAATGCCTTTCTTCCCATCTTGATTTTTTGTTGAATGGAAGAAGTAATGTGGAAGAGTATCTGTAATCATATCAAGCGATTCGTTCTTCCAGAATCTTTCTGAAAATAGGACAGATATTTTGATGATCCGCGAATATTGGAGTTCATTTAAAGCATCGAAATAATCATTTGATAACTTTGGTTGCCAATTAATTTTTAAGAGTGAATAAGTAGGAACAGTACAAATAACATTATCTGCTTCATATCTGTTTCCATTAGCGCAGTAAACAGTAACAGAATCATTTCTCTGCTCAACTTTTTCAATTGAGGTTTTGAGAATAATATTATCGCTTCCAACTGCTTCTGCGAGCTTAAAGATTATCTGGTTATTACCTTCTTTTATGTGATAATCCATTTCATTCTTTTCACTTGATTCAGCATACTCTGAAATTCCTGCATAAGCAGAGACCTGCCTGATTGACTCACCAAAATCTGTACTATCCAAAAGCTCCCTTATCTCGAGATCTTTTTCAGAAATACCAGCGTTAACAAGAAATCTCCACCAATCAAGTTTATCGTATTGCTTCTTAGCTTCAGATTCAGGAGGTAACGCATTGAATTGATTCAGTAGCGCCTGATATTTCGTGTTCCACTCGGGTGTAAAATCCCACTCACCAGCCTTTTTGTACTGGTTGTCCAAAATTAAATGAGTTTCAAATTGATGATTAAGTAATTCCAATCCGAACTCTTTGCAAAGTTCAATCAATCTTGTATGTGAAGCGCCAACCCATTCTGCACCAAGCTCGCAGGTAAGGTTTTCCTGGTTAAAAGTATGGGTAAAAATTCTCCCGCCAATACGATTCCGGGCTTCAATAATTGTAGCATTCATTCCATTTTGTTTTAGCTTATAAGCAGCCGCAAGCCCTGAAATACCGGCACCAATAATCACTACATTCTTTGGATTTCTTTTTGGAAATGAAATATTTGGAAAGATTATTGCTCCTGCTACAGCAGTTCCAGTTGTCTTGATAAATTCTCTTCTCTTCATAAGACTCCTTTTTATCAACAGTTATTAGCTTAGATGGATTAATTTTAAAGAATAAATTTGTGAATTTTATTTCTAATGTAAAAGAGTTTTTTTGTAGTTAATACACATTGGAGTAGTAAATGTGTTTGAATGATTAACAATTTAAATAAGGAAAGTTTCCAAGTCTCAAAATTTTAGTTAAATTGAATTCAACAAATGAAAACTTTTTCTATTAATCATGTCTCTTCCTTTCTTTATTTCTAAAAAATATATCTTCTCAAAAAAGGATTCCCGCTTCATAAATTTAATATCCACTATATCTATAATTGGAATATCTTTGGGAGTAGCTACTTTAATAATTACTCTGAGTATTCTTAATGGTTTTGAAGAAACAATTACAAATAAGATAGTTGATTTTGATTCTCACATAAAAATTACTTCCTATAAAAATATCTTACCTGATTATAAAGGGAATAAAGCAAAAATCGAAAGCTTGCTTGGGAAATATGCCGTTTATGTAAATCCTTATGCTTCAAACCTTGTCATAATCGGGACAAAAAAAATTAAAGAGGGAGTGAGCATTAAAGGAATTAATCCGACAGATAATTGGAAAGGGATAGAGAAAAGCATTATTGAAGGCAGTTTTAAAATAGATGAAGGGAAAATAATTGTTGGGAAAAAATTATCAAACAAACTTCAGATAAAAATTAACGATAAAGTAACTCTCTTCGCCTTAAAAAATAATGAACTTCCTTCTCCGGAAAATTTTCCAAACATCGAAAGTTTCATTGTCAGTGGAATCTTTGAAAGTGGAATGGCTGATTATGATGATTTAATTGCCTATACGTCTTTAAAAGATGCACAAAAACTTTTTAGCATTGGCAATAATATTAATGGTTATGATATAAAGCTTAACAATATTTCAAAAATTGATAGTCTTACAAATGTTCTATCATCAGAACTTCATTATCCCCATTCGGTAAGATCAATGTACCAGATACATAGAAACATTTTCACATGGATTAATCTCCAGAAAGAACCTATACCCATTGTGCTGGGATTAATCATAATTGTAGCAGTTATAAATATCGTCGGAACCCTGTTGATGATTGTACTTGAGAAAACAAGTTCAATCGGTATTTTAAAATCACTCGGAGCAAATAAGAAACAAATCATCTCTGTTTTTATTTACCAGGGGATATTTCTTGCAATAACCGGAATCGTTATTGGAAATTTTCTCGCTTTACTTCTTACAGGCTTACAGGAAAAATATAATATAATCTCACTGCCATCTTCCATTTATTTTGTTACTTCAGTGCCGATAAGAATTTCTCTGGAAATATTTTTAGGAATCTCGATACTTACTTTTTTACTTTGTCTTTTGATAAGTATAATTCCAAGTTATATCGCCTCAAGAATTCAACCAGTTGCAACAATTAGGTTTAGATAATGTCTTTCGAATCATTTGTAGCAAAAAGATATCTCGTCTCCAAGCATAAAATTAATTTCATTACAATTATTTCTATCATTTCGGTTATAGGAATTACAATTGGCGTTGCAGCTTTAATAATTGTTCTTTCAGTCTTTAACGGATTTGGGAGTTTAGTTACTTCTTTCTTAATGAATTTTGAACCTCATCTTAGAGTTGAAATGATTTCGCCTGAATCAAACAGAGAGCTGCTTGCAAAAGTTTTACAATCTAATAAAGAAATAAATGATTACTCTCCTTTTGTCAGCGGGAAAGTTTTAGTTTACAATTACGGTTTAACAAAAGTAGTTTCATTAAAAGGGATAGATGAACAAAGTGCCGATGACATTTACGGGATTAATAAAAGTATTTTATTTGGAAAATTTGATTTAAGTAAAAATGGAAAATTTCCAAAAGTAATTATAGGTTTGCAGCTTGCTGATCGTCTTCAGACCTTACCAGGCGACACAATTACAATAATTTCTCCCGCCGGAGTTGAAAAGGCACTCACTCAATTCACTATGCCTAATACAAAAAGATTTATTGTTTCAGGAATTTACAGCTCGGATAATAATGATTATGATGCTTCTTATATTTTTTCTTCATTAAAAGAATGCCAGGATCTTTTGGGATATAGTAAAAATATTCAGGGATTTGAAATTAAACTAAATAATATTGATGAATCATTTGATGTAAAGGAAAAACTTTCTTCTGAACTGAATAAAAACTTATATAGTGTTAATACCTGGTACGATTTTCATAAAGATCTATATTCTGTTATGCAGATTGAGAGATGGACTGCTTATATTATTCTTTCTTTAATCATAGCAGTAGCAACATTTAATATTCTGGGTTCACTCTCAATGTCAGTTATAGAAAAGAAAAGAGACATTGGCGTTTTAAGATCAATGGGTGCAGGAGAAAAATCTATACTTAAAATCTTTATGTTTGAAGGACTGCTTATCGGAACAATTGGTACACTAGCTGGAATTCTAATTGGTTATTTAGTCTGTTATCTTCAATTGAAGTTTAATATTTATCCGCTTGATCCGACTCAATATAAAATTGATACATTACCAGTTGAGCTAAGGTTATCTGATTTCTTTTATATTTCGGGAGCCTCGATGCTGCTTTCTTTTCTTGCATCACTTTACCCTGCTAAGAAAGCTGTAAAAGTAAATATTGTTGAATCAATTAAGTGGGAGTGAGTTAGTGGCTGATGGTTGGCAGTTCAGGAAATTTTAGTTGGTAATAAGGAGTGTTTGTTAAATTGATTAATTGCTCAATTGTTATAATCATAATCTTAAGTTATCCAAACAATTTAGCAATTCAACAATTAGACAATTAAATAAAAAATTTTATGAGTAATTCTTTAATTCTTAAAGCAAAAGATATTGATAAGGCATATCAAACCGTTAAGAATATTAGACTTGAAATTCTTAAGTCAGTTTCAATTGATATTGAAGAAAATAAAATTTCTGTGATAATAGGTTCCTCCGGTGCAGGTAAAAGTACTTTGCTTCATATACTTGGCGGACTCGATAAACCCGATTCCGGTGAAGTTATTTTTAATGATACAAACATTCACCATCTTTCAGATGATAAGCTTGCCCGTTTCAGAAATATTAATATTGGTTTTGTTTTCCAGTTTCATCATCTTCTGCCAGAATTTACAGCATTAGAAAATATCATGATTCCGCTAATGATTAATGGAATATCTGAAAAAAAATCTCAGGAAAGAGCTAATGAATTACTGATTGAAACCGGATTAAGTGAGAGAGCAAATCATAAACCTGCAGAACTATCTGGAGGGGAGCAGCAAAGGGTTGCGGTGGCAAGAGCGTTAGCGAATGATCCTCAATTGATCCTGGCTGATGAACCTACAGGTAATCTGGATTCGGTAAATAGTGTTATTCTCCAGGATCTTTTTAAAAATTTAAAGAACAAGCTGAATAAGACTTTTGTAATTGTTACCCATAACCAGGAACTTATCTCTTTAGCTGATAATTTATACGAGATGAAAGATGGGATGATACATAAAAAATAATTTCTTCAAAAGATATTTGAAATTTTTTATGTTGAATAAAATTCCAATCAGCAATCCCCATAACCAAATAAGCCAGTAATTATTTTCTTTTACTATTCTCCTGCAGAAATTCAAACAGCAGTCTCACTCCAAAACCAGTCATATATTTTTTGCTGTAATTACTGCTGTCATTAAAGAAAGACGGTCCTGCAATATCTAGATGAACCCAGGGAATTTTACTGTCAACAAAGTTCTCAAGGAATTTAGCAGCAGTAATTGCACCGCCCCATTTACCGCCAACATTTTTTACATCTGCAACATCACTTTTATTTTGAATATGATAATCATCCCACATTGGTAAAGGCCATAAACGATCATAAGTTTTTAGTCCCAGCTTGAATAAAGTATCTGAAAGTTTCTGATCTTTAGTAAATAATCCTGCAACAAATTCCCCCAAAGCAACTACACAAGCTCCTGTTAATGTTGCAAGATCAATTATAACATCCGGTTTCTGCTGAGAAGCATAGTGTAAAGCATCTGAAAGTATCATTCTTCCTTCTGCATCTGTATTATCTACTTCAATAGTTTTTCCTGATGATGTCTTTACAATATCACCCGGTCTCATTGATTTACCAGAAAGCATATTCTCTGCTGAAGGAATAACTCCAATTATATCAACAGGCAATTTTGCTTTTGCTGCTGCTAATAAAGTTCCTGCAACAACTGCAGCACCCGACATATCAGCTTTCATATACCCCATATTTTGTGCGGGTTTTATAGAAATTCCACCAGAATCAAATGTAACTCCCTTTCCTACCAAAGCTATTTTTCTCTTCTTCCCCTTTGATCTGCCTTTATATTCCATTATAATAAATCTTGGAGGATTTTCACTTCCCATTCCTACTGCAAGAAGTCCGCCCATTTTCCTTTTTTGAATTTCTTTTTCATCATAAACCTTAATCTTAACACCAAGCTTATTCAGATTGGTTTTTATCCTGGATGCTAATTCATCCGGTGTCAGTCTTATAGCAGGTTCATTCTCAAGGTCCCTGGTGAAGTTAACACCATGCATAACTATCTCTGCTTTGTTTAGTGCTGACTTAAGTTTTTTACTATCATCAGCATAAAACAGTATATTAAGTTCCTTTAAATCTTTTTTCTCAGATTTATATAGATTAAAAGAATAATTACCGTAATAAATTCCTTCAATAAAAGTTCGGTAAAAATATTCCTCATTATCGAAATATGATTTGAATGCCTGGTACTTTGGAATAAAAATATGAAGATATTTTACTTCCTCTTTTTCCAACTCCGAAAGGAAACCTGCAAGATGATTTCTGAAATAATCAGCAGAGAATTTATTATCAAGCTTCACCTTTGAAATAAAAACTTCATCAGGTTTGCCATCATATTTGGAAATCCTGACATTATTTCCATCTTTGGCTAAGAAACTTTTTTTCTGTAAAGTTGATAGCTTTATATTAAAAACTCTTTCAATATTTTTTAAACTCTCTGCTAATTTCTTTTCATCTATAAGATATTTAAGAGATACAGAAAGCGGTTTGTAAGAAATTTTTTTATCTGCAGCGTTGATATTTAATTTGAACATAATATCTCTTTAATTCCTTTCTGAATATTCTTCTGATTTCTTTAAAATTATTGGAATATAATCTTCCATCTTTCCATTATGAATTCTGATTCCTGCAGCATTTATATGTCCTCCCCCGCCAAATTCTGCAGCAAGCTTATTTACCGGGATATTTCCTTTTGAGCGCAAGCTTACTTTAAATCCCTCCTTTAACTCAATAAATAACAAACCTATCTTAACACCTTCAATTGATAAATTAATATTAACAAAAGTATCTGTATCCTGTTCATAAGCTTTTAATGCCTGAAAATCTTCCTGCTTAATTATCATATAACTGATTTGAAGTTTGGCGCCATATAATCGCATCGTTTCAATGGCTCTGCCAAGAAGCTTAATTTTACTAAACCTGCTTTGATCATAAATTTTATCATAAACTTCTGTAGGGTTTACACCTTTAGAAATCAGTTCAGCAATGATGTAATGGATTTCGGGTGTTGTCCTCTCAAACCTGAATGATCCTGTATCTGTCATTATAGCAGCATAAAGAGGATATGCAATTGAATGAGTTAATTCTGTTAAAGAGGTTTTTTTTATGAAATCATAAAGGATATGCCCCGTTGCACAGTATTCCGAATCAACAAAAGAATGATGAACAAAATCCTCAATATCCTGATGATGATCAATTGTAACTTTAACCTTTTGAGAGCTCAGAAAAACTTCTCTCATTCTTGTTAAACGATCTGAGCGGTTAAAATCAAGACCAATTAGTACATCAGAAGATTTAATTATTTCTGAATGTTCGCTGCTATCATACAGTTGAATAATTTTTTCTTTATCAAGGAAGAGAAGATTATAAGGAGTTGAGCTTGTATTTATTATATAAATTTCTTGCTTACCTAATGATTTTAAAATTTCATATACTGCTATCTCACTCCCGATTGCATCTGCATCAGGATTTACATGTGTAGTTAAGAGAAATGAATTATTCTCAACAAGAATATTTCTTAATTTGTTAAAGTCTATCATTTTGATTTGAAAAAAGAAAAGGGCACAAAGCCCAAAAAATCTCTTTCAAAGATAAGAAAAAATAATAAGAGGCGATAATAAATTGAAATACTATTGACTGATGCAAAAAACTATAATGAAATTCTGTAATTGCTAAAAGATTTTCTATTCAATTAATTCCTGTCTTTCACTTCCCACATATTTCCACTGAATAGAAGCTTCCTAAGATCACCTTCACCTCTTGCCTTTTTAACATTAGTAATCTGCTCATGAAAATCTTCTTCATAAGTTGATTTAGTTATTTGTGTAAAGACTCCTATAGGTGTTGGGAATCCATCCATTTCATCAAATTGTGAAAGTATATGCGCTCTGAAAGTATTCTTATCAAACTCATCATGAACCCAGAGATCATTCACAGAATAATGCCCGTTTGAAATATCAACAACCTGGGGTGTCAATCCATCCAATCTTATTCCTTTATCATTGTTCTTTCCGAAGACCATAGGTTTACCATGTTCAAGCACAAGAACATGATCCGGCTTTGTATCTTTTTCAGTAAGAAGCTCAAAAGCACCATCATTAAAAATGTTGCAGTTCTGAAATACTTCTATAAAAGCAGTTCCTTTATGTTCAGCAGCTCTTTTCATCATTGCCTGTAAATGTTTTGCATCTCTGTCCAAGGAGCGTGCAACAAAACTGGCTCTTGAACCAATTGCAAGACTTATAGGATTAAAAGGATAATCTACACTTCCGAAAGGAGTGCTCTTTGTTTTCTTTCCTTTTTCAGAAGTCGGAGAATATTGTCCTTTTGTTAATCCATAAATCCTGTTATTAAAAAGAAGAATTTTTATACCGATATTTCTTCGGCATGCATGAATAAAATGATTTCCGCCTATGCTTAAAAGATCTCCGTCTCCTGTTGCAACCCATACCGAAAGATCTGGACGGTTTACTTTAATACCAGTAGCGATTGCAGTTGCTCTACCATGAATTCCATGAATTCCATAGGTATGCATATAATATGGAAAACGGGAAGCACAGCCTATTCCGGAAACCCAAACCATATTCTCCCTTTTTATTCCAAGGTCGGGTGAAATTC
>MHAF01000157.1 GCA_001802865.1 Ignavibacteria bacterium RBG_16_34_14 | reverse complement strand
CCAGTTACTCTTGAAGGTCAACAGGATTCTATTATGATGGAGAAAGCTACGAATGATGCAGCAGCTTTTATCAGAACAATCAGTGAAAAAAGAGAGAGAAACATCCAATGGGCTGAAGATGCTGTAAGAAAGAGTCTTTCAATTACTGAAACTGAAGCTGACAGTTTAAATGTTATTAATTTTATTGCCGCAAATATGGGAGACCTTCTAGATAAGCTTGATGGAATGAGGGTTAAAACAGTTAAAGGTGAAAAGATAATACGAACCAAAGATGCTGAAATTATAAATATAGATTTGAGCTTTACACAAGAACTTCTCAACCTATTGAGCGATCCTAATATTGCTTATATTCTTTTTATGCTTGGTATATATGGTTTATTCTTTGAGCTTTATAACCCCGGCGCAATTTTCCCCGGTGTAATTGGTGGAATATGTCTTATACTTGCATTTTATTCCTTTCACACACTTCCGATTAATTATGCAGGTTTGGCTTTAATAGTTTTTGCAATAATACTTTTCATTCTTGAAATCAAAATCATAAGTCATGGAATTTTGTCAATCGGGGGAGTAATATCATTAGTTCTTGGCTCACTTATGCTTATTGAAGACGAATCTGCATTAGAAGCAGTTGCAATCTCAATTGAAATTATAATAATGATTGCTGTTATTACTCTGATATTCTTTCTATTAGTTATTACATTAGGAATAAAAGCCCAGAGAAGAAAAGTAACTACCGGAAGTGAAGGAATTATTAATGAAGTTGGTATTGCAATTACTGACCTGGATACTGAGGGAAAAATTAAGGTACATGGTGAAATATGGGACGCTGAAAGTGCCGAAGGAATAATTAAAACAGGAAATAAAGTTATTGTTATTTCTGTTTCAAATTTAAAATTAAAAGTAAAACCTTTTCAACAAGATGAACTAAAACCGTAGCACAGATTACTAATCTGTGCTACAATGAGTAAATTTATATCTACAACTTGAAGTTTTGGAATATAAAAAAAAATGAAAGGATAATACAATGCAAATCATATCAACTTTTTTAGTATTAGTAATATTTTTTGTAATCATCCTTCTTGCAAGCGCAATAAGGATATTAAGGGAATATGAAAGAGGTGTAATTTTCCGTTTAGGAAGGCTCATTGGTGCAAAAGGACCTGGATTAATAATACTTATTCCCGTTGTAGACAGAATGGTACGTGTAAGCTTAAGAACAATTGTCCTTGATATTCCTCCACAGGATGTTATTACTAAAGATAATGTATCTCTAAAAGTTAATGCCGTGGTTTATTTCAGAGTTGTGCAGGCAGAAAAGGCTATTGTTGAAGTTGAGCATTTCCTTGAAGCAACTTCTCAGTTATCGCAAACAACTTTGAGAAGCGTTTTAGGTCAATCTCAACTCGATGAGCTTCTTGCAGAACGTGACAAAATTAATAGGGAGCTTCAAAAAATTATTGATCACCAGACTGAACCATGGGGAGTTAAAGTTGCAAATGTTGAAGTAAAGCACGTTGATCTCCCGCCTGAAATGCAGAGAGCTATGGCAAAACAAGCAGAAGCAGAGCGTGAAAGAAGAGCAAAGGTTATTCACGCTGAAGGTGAATTCCAGGCAAGCCAGAAATTGGCTGATGCGGCGGAAATAATCAGCAAGCAGCCGGTGGCACTTCAATTAAGATTCCTTCAAACTTTAACTGAAGTTGCATCGGAAAAGAATTCAACCACTATTTTCCCTGTTCCGATAGATCTTTTTAAACCATTTATTGAAAATTATGTTAATAAAAAATAGTATAAATAAAAAAATAAAATTAAACCTATATTTATAAAAAATTCAGCTAACGGTACATTTGTACATTCACGAAAACGGGAATTTATAAAAGTATTCTCCTTTTAAACAAATCAAATATCATTGCTCTCTCCTCGACTTATTCTAAATCACATAAGTGATCTGTTCATCTTGCGAATTTAAAAGTTATAACTATGTTAATGCTGTTACAAATGACAATTATGTTTAACTAAGTTGAGAATTACAGCAGTACTAAGAATTTAACCCTCTCAAAACCCAAGGATGGAAAGCATACTGAGGTTCTCCTGCTTCAGTATGCTTTCTTTTTATTCTTCAAAATCTAAATTCTTTGGACTGTAACTATCAGATTTGTTTTTTAAAACATCTGTTACAGGAACATCTTCCCCCACCATAGTTATTTTAATATTATCAATCCAAATCTGCCCTTTTCCCTGCAATAATAAACCAAAAGAAATTTCATCACTCATGGGTGGAACATCAAGGACAATCTCTACAGATGACCATATCATGCTGCCAATAAGAGGCCTTTCTCTCATATCATCAAATGATAAAGGTTTACCGCTTATATCATTAATCCTCATCCATAAAGCTGACCAGCCGGCTACAAACTTAGTCTTTATATAAGCGCTAAGCTTTATTCTTTGAGACCTGTAGTTGTTTGCTTTGAAGGTTTGCATTAAAGTAACAAACCCAACTGGCTTTGATGAGGTTGATTTTAGATATGCTGATGTAAATCCGGAATAGCTTTCGGTTAAATCAACACCGACTGCATAATCCTGTGGATTACTACCTCCAAGAATCCAGCCTGTGGGAATTCCCTTATCATTAGTTTGTGGGACTGAAACTAATGGATAATCTTGTTGTTGGGAATAAAGATTTGCAGACAGAAATGTGATTATAAATGTAATAAAAATTTTACATTTCATAGTTACAATTTTACCTCTAATAAATTAAAGCTTTAATTTGGAAAGAAATATCCAAGAATCCTGCCAGATAATTAACAATAATTTCTAAAGATGAAGATTAAATCGCTATGATATTAAGATGGTTTTTTCATAAAAATAGCTTAAAACAGAAGTAACTTCTTCGTAACAAGTAATTACTTCTTCAAGAATGAAATAAGATCAAGTTCTATTTTTTCCTCGCAATAGAATGCCTCTCCGTAACTCTTACCTATTTGAAAACCATAAAAGGAAGCTCTCGATTCTACATAACTAATAAAATTTGGCTTACTTATAAATGTTTCCGGTTCTTTATTTTTGGGATTGTGGAACTGTGAAGAGAAAGCTCTTACTGCTTTCATTTTTGTATCGAATGAATCCGAGATATCAATGATGAATGAAGGATCGAATGTATAAGTCTGCATATAATAATAAAGATGCCTTGGACGATAGGCATCCTGCGACACATCTTTATCAAATGTTTTTATTTCTTTAAGTCCGGATTGAAACATTGCTCTTTTTGTTAACATGCTTGCATCAATATGGTCTGGATGCCTGTCTTTAAAAAAAGGAGCGAAAATAATTTTTGGTTTATACTTTCTTAAAATTATAACAACTTTAATTAAATTTTCTTTATTAATTGGAATATTCCCATCAGCGAAAAGAAGGTTTTCACGGATTTTGATTTTAAGAATAGTTGAAGCCTTAGCAGCTTCCTTTTGTCTTATTTCAGGAGTGCCTCTGGTTCCAAGTTCTCCTTTTGTAAAATCTATTATTCCAACTTTAAGATTATTTTTAGTAAGCTCAGCAATTGTTCCCCCCATTGAAAGTTCTGCATCATCTGGGTGAGCAGCAAAAACAATTACGTCAAGATTCATTTAATCCTTTTATTATTATGGAAGATAATACACCGGTTAAATTAATGATTTTTCTTATACCATTCCATAAGATTAACAAACGCAATAATTATTCCCATATGAATAAATTTATTTCGGATTCATTTGCTGATTTTAACTAAATATCCTTATCTTTGATCTCAAATATTCCACAATTGAAAAAGTAACCGGAGATTTTATGCGAGTGGTTTTTACTGCACTTATTATAACTGTATTAATTTCATCCTCTGTTTATTCACAATATTTTTTGAGCAGCAACTTTTATGATTAGCTATCAACCAACATGGTTTGTATTAAAAATAATTTAATAACTAGTTTGTTTATTCGTTCAATAAGAAAGGTTTATAATGAAAATTTTCTTTTTATTTGTTTTCTCTATTCTTTTTTCAATTAATACATTAGCTCAATATACCTGGCAATTGAAATTAGCAGGCGGCGGAAGAGGAAATCCTATTACAATTGATCCCATAAATAAAGATATAATATATTATGGTTCTTCCAGCGCAATATATAAAAGTGTAGACCGGGGAGAAACTTTCAGTCAATTTGGTAATAATATACCCGGTTCTTCAGCTGT
The DNA here is from genome assembly GCA_001802865.1 of Ignavibacteria bacterium RBG_16_34_14. GTDB lineage: Bacteria > Bacteroidota > Ignavibacteria > Ignavibacteriales > Ignavibacteriaceae > RBG-16-34-14. The sequence goes on along the minus strand of MHAF01000157.1, from coordinate 1,095 downwards.
TAAATGCCTTCATATTAATCAAAACAGACCAAGCGAAATGGTTGTAGCTGCATATAAAGGAAGCAACTATAAAATGGTTAAGTCAACGGATAATGGTTTAACATGGGTAACTACTGCCGATAATCTTTCATTTTCATTCTTCGGTGTACCTTCAACGCAAGATCCAACACATCCGGATACAATTTACCTGATGAACGGGGTTAACTTTAATCGTTCAACTGATTTTGGAAGTACATGGACAACAATTACTTCATCAGTGGGTGCAAATTCTGCTCCTTGTGATATAGAGGTATTTCCTGATACAAGTATAATATTAGTCGGTGATAATGGTACAGGAATTTTTAAAAGTACAGATTATGGATTAAGCTGGACAAATACATATAATACAACCGGCGAAATTCCTACAATAGCTGTTGATTTTAACAGACCCGGTACTGCCTGGGGAACAAAATTTAGCGGAGGAGGCGGAATAATCCGATCTACCGATTATGGTCAGACCTGGGTTATCATGGGACTTAGTGGTATAAGCACCTGGGGTGTGCATATTAATCCAGAAAATTCTGATTATGTTGCTACCGGAACATGGTCTGGAAGTAATGTTTATATTACCAGAGACTGGGGTAGTACATGGATGCCAACAACACTTCCTCCAAATAATTATGCAGTTGCTATTATAGACTCAATGAATCTATTCGCCGCTCAATCAGGAGGATTCTATAAACTAACATCACCATACTTTGTACCTGTAGAATTAGCTTCATTTACTGCTAAGATTATTGATAATAAAGCCCATCTTGAATGGACTACTGCTTCTGAAATTAATAATCAAGGGTTTGATATTGAAATAAGTTATGATAATCAATCTTTTAATAAGATTGCTTTTGTTCCCGGATTCGGTACTTCTGCTGAACAGCATTCTTATTCTTACTTTGTTGACAAATTATTATCGGGTAAAAATTATTTCAGATTAAGACAAATTGATTTCGATGGAACTTATGAATACTCACCGGTTGTTGAAGTTGATGCTGTTATTCCTAATGAATTCTACCTTTCCCAGAATCATCCTAATCCATTTAATCCTTCCACTTCAATCCA
>MHAF01000156.1 GCA_001802865.1 Ignavibacteria bacterium RBG_16_34_14 | reverse complement strand
AAGTTTCTCAACTGTTCCAACATCAGAACCTTTTGGCAAAATATTTCCTTTAGGATAAGGATATTTTTCTAACGCTTCAGAAATTTCTTTTTTTGTTTTGGGTTCTTTTTTCTCATACTCTTTTATAATTCTTTCAAATGCCAGAGACAGCTCGGATATTTTAACAGGTGCGACTAAAGATTGAACTAAGAAAACAGCCAAAGGGTTAAGATCAATATTTATAGCTTTGCGATTGTTCATCATTGCCTCGACAGCAGTAATTCCGCTGCCTCCAAATGGATCGAGAACCAAATCTCCCGGCTTACTGAAGTTCTTAATATATTCAGCAACAATATTCCAGCTTTGTTTTGTAAAATAGCCGTGAACACCGAAGTGTCTTTTTGCCTGCTGTTTTTTTACAGGTATTTCTTCAAGTAGAGGGCGATTAGAATAATTAAATTCTGAAGGTTTATAAGTAGCATTCGTAGTTTCATAGACAAAATATTTTCCTACTTGGAAACTTGAAGGAGAAAGAAACTTGGTAAGTTTTTCCCAGCTATATTCTATTTCATCCAAACTAAAAAAGAGTATAGGTTCATTTGTTGAATCCCTTCTGTATAAAGAAAAATATATTCCATTGCAAAGTGCAAAGTAAGTGCTTCTTATTTCAGGATGAGAAGAATAGCTGTAAACCTGTTCTATATTTTCGCTGTCATTTATATCCTGGTCAGGTGATTTTGCATCAAGAACCCAGGCAAAGTTCTCAGCTACTTTTAAAGAATAATCCGGTATAAGCTTTATCGGGATTTTTTTCTTACTTCCGATTGTCAGGAAAGGATGTTGTAAAGTTTTGCTTCTAACTATATCAGTTTGCCTGTAGCCAAGTTCTTTTAAGATAGGCAGAATGATTACTTCCCGGACACTATCTTCTTTAAACTCTGAATCTTGACCAAGAGTTTTAAAATCAATCTGACCGAATAAATATTCTTTAGTTATGTTTTGCATACAAAGTATTATTTCTTGTAGACTTTGCTCAATAATTACCCACCGGTAATTTCCCTAATAATACTATCTAATTCAATAAAAAAATAATTTTTACAAAATTGAGTTTCGCCTACCTCTGCTAATTTTCAAAGAGGACGAGAAATTATAGATATCCTTCTAACTTTACTCTTAGCTAATAAGAAAGTAGATTTGTTCCAGCTTCAGACAACTAAGTATCAGGTATCTTTAAAAGTGAGTTATGCAAACTGACGAGATGAAAACCTGCCTTCCGGCGGGCAAATTAGCTAAGTGGTGGGAACCTGCTGATAATAATAAAATTCTTTGCACTCTATGCCCACGTTACTGTAAAATTGGAGAAGGACAACCAGGCTTTTGTTACATAAGACAAAACCATGGCGGAAAGCTTTATACTATTGGTTATGGAAGACCAACTGGTTTTGCAATAGATCCTGTCGAGAAAAAACCGCTCAATCATTTTCTTCCGGGAACACAAATATTAAGTTTTGGAACTGCAGGCTGTAACCTCGGATGTAAGTTCTGTCAAAACTGGTCAATCAGTAAAGCAAAGCTTGATGATGAAAATTCCGTTGTTGCTTCCCCCGAAGATGTAGTTAAACTTGCGAAACAATATGGTACTCCATCAATTGCATATACATATAATGATCCTACAATTTTTGGTGAATATGTAATTGACATTTCTAAAATTGCAAGAGAAGAAGGTATTAAAAATGTTCTGGTCACTGCCGGTTATATTGATAAAGAAGCGCGCAAGGAGGTTTACCAATATGCAGATGCTGCTAATGTTGATCTTAAAGGTTTTACAGAAAGGTTTTATCATAAGTTAACTTTCTCCCACCTTAATGATGTGCTTGATACACTTATCTGGTTAAAGAATGAAACAGATATCTGGTTTGAAATAACAACACTTCTAATCCCTGATGAAAATGATAATCCTGAAGAAATAAAACAGGAGTGTGAATGGATTCTCAAAAATCTTGGTGATTCCCTTCCGTTGCATTTCACAGCTTTTCATCCTGATTTCAGAATGTTGGATAAAAATAAAACTCCAGCAAAAACTTTGAAGGATGCAAGAAACATTGCTTTATCAATGGGAATAAAATTCTGTTATGTTGGAAATGTATTTAATATTGAAGGACAAACTACCTATTGCCCGGAATGTAAAACGGAACTCATCCAAAGAAACTGGCACACAATAAACCTGAATGTTATGAATAATGATAAATGCAGTAACTGCGGAACAAACATTCCTGGTGTCTTCAATTAAATTTTATCTTTAAACTAAAATCTCTCTTCTAAAATTTTTATCTTGACGGATAAAATTCAATAGAATAACATCAGGTAAGCAATGGATAAATTATCAAATAAAATTATTTTTATAACCGGAGCCAGTGCAGGAATCGGTAAAGCTTGTGCAGAAGCTTTCGCTAAAGAAGGGGCAAATCTTATTATAACTGCCAGAAGAATTGCCATATTAAAAAAATTATCCCAATCTCTTATCAAGAGGTATAAAATTAAAGTTTTCGCTGCTAAGCTTGACGTTAGAAAAAAAGAAGAAGTAAAGAAATTAATATCGTCTCTTCCTTCTGTGTGGAAGAAAATTGATATACTTATTAACAATGCTGGTCTTGCCAGGGGCTTTGCTGATATTGATGAAGGGGATTATAAAGACTGGGATGAAATGATAGATACAAATGTAAAAGGATTACTTTATGTTTCAAGAGAGATTCTTCCTTTAATGGTGAAAAGAAAAAAAGGACATGTTATTAATATTGGTTCAGTTGCCGGACATGTGGTTTATCCTAAAGGAAATGTTTATAATGCTACTAAGTTTGCAGTTAATGCTTTAACAAGAGCAATGAGATTAGATTTATATGAAAAAGATATAAGGATTAGTTCAGTTGATCCCGGTTTGGTTGAAACAGAATTTAGCCTGGTAAGATTCAGAGGAGATAAGGAACGTGCCAGGAAGGTTTATGAAGGATTAAGTCCACTTACTCCGGAAGATATTGCTGATGCAGTTCTTTATTGTGCAACACGCCCTAAGCATGTAAACATTGATGAAATTATAATAACGCCTTCTATACAAGCTTCACCAATGCACATCAAGCGGAAGGAATAGAGGTATATGGTATATGGATTAATTTCTTAAATCAAAGATCGTTAATCCTTGTTCTCAAATCATTTTGTATTTTCTGATTTCAGATCAATGATTAACGATTTGTGATATATTTTTTGAATAACTCTTAATAAACAAACAGACTAACATCACCTGCCCCTTCTCTTATAACTTCGGGTTCTTCGGTACTTAGATCTATAACACTTGATTGATCACCTATCAGGTTACCTGATGCAAGCATTAAATCAACCTGAGTATTAAAAATATTTCGTATCTCAAGAGGATCATATAAAACTTCGCCTTTTCTGTTGGTTGCACTCGTGCTGATTATTGGATGTCCTAATTCTTTTACAATATTCAGACATATAGGATGATTAGGAACTCTTATACCAACAGTTTTCCTGTTACTCCATAATTTTTTAGGAACCTCTTTAGCTGCAGGAAGAATAAAAGTATATGGACCGGGAAGAAGATGCTTCATGGTCCGGTAAGCATAATCGGATACTTTAGCATATTTTGCAATATCCTTTAAATCAGAACAAATAAAACTAAACAGCTTCGTACCCGAATCATTTTTTATATTGAAAATCCGTTCAAGGGCAGCTTTGTTAAAAATATCGCAGCCAATTCCATACACCGTGTCGGTTGGATAGATAATAACTCCACCTTCGCTTAATGTTTTAACAGCCTTATTAATAAAACGAAGTTGAGGATTTTCCGGGTGAAGCTCATAATATTCCATCTGAACTCCTTTCAATTAGGGTTTATTGAGGTATAAAATGAATGTGGGATTAAAAATATTTTTCATTATTTATAATTCAGGTTTTAAGATAAAAAGGTTTTTATTATTGTCAACTTTTTTTTGTGAATTAAAGTGATTATTCTCAATTTTTTTTCTCATTATTAAACTACTTTTTAAAAGAGATTTTATTATATTAACTCCTCAGTTTTTTTTACAGTAGGAATCAGGAGTAAATGAAATGGCAAGAAGATGCCAAATAACGGGTAAAGAACCTATGGCAGGAAATCACGTTTCTCATGCCCATAATAGAACAAAAAGAAGGTTTTTACCGAACTTACAGAAGAAGAGAATATGGGTTCAGGAATTGAACAGGTTTGTAACTATCAAGCTATCTGCCCGTGCTATAAAGAGTATTTCAAAAAATGGAACTGCTCAAGTAGCAAAATTAATCCGGGAAAAAAAGATTAAAGTTAGATAAGCGAAACAAAATATTTAAAATAAAAAAGGAATCCCTATAAGAGATTCCTTTTTTTTGACTTAAAAAACCTATTCTCTCACTACCCAAACCTTAATTTTAGCTTCAACGTTAAAATGAAGTTTTATATTCACTTCATATATCCCCAATGATTTGATCTGTTCCGGTATTTCGATTTTTCTTTTATCTATCTCATGTCCTTTTTCTTTTAAGGAATCAGCGATCATCTGGGTTGTAACTGTACCGAATATTTTATCTTCCTCTCCAACCTGTACAGGTATGGTAACTGAAACTTTCTCAAGTTCCGAAGCTAATGTTTCTGCGGCTTTCAATTCCTGCTTGGATTTTTTTGCATGACTTTTTTTCTCTTCCTCTAAAGCTGCAACATTTCCTTTCAGTGCTGAGTATGCAATTTTACGAGGTAAAAGGAAATTTAGAGCAAATCCATTTTTTACATCTACCACATCTCCTATTTTACCAAGAGTTTCGTAATCCTGCCTTAAAATAACTTTCATTCTTATCTCCTTTAAAGCTTATCTTACAGCATCAGAAACATATGGGAGTAAAGCCATATGTCTTGCTCGTTTTACGGCCAATGCAAGCTGTCTTTGATATTTTGCACTTGTTCCGGTTATCCTTTTAGGAATTATCTTACCCTGTTCAGTAACATATTTCTGTAATAACTTAACATCCTTATAATCAATATACTTTATATTGTTCCTCGTAAACCTGCAGAATTTTTTTACTTTAATTTCTTTTTTCATTTATATCCTTTATTATTTTATCAAATCAGATTCTTCATTTGAAAGAAATTTATCAAAAGAATCTTCTGTATAATCTACGCTTTCTTCTTCTGCAACTACATAATCTGCGGCAGTGCCATTTGTACCTTCTGCCATCCTCTCTCTTTTATTCAGGAATTGGATTCTTCTTGCTTTTATTTCAACAATACTTCTGTTATGCCCGTCATCAGATTTCCAGCTTCTGCTTTGCAGCTCGCCATCAACAAGAACAGCAGAACCTTTCTTTAATCGGTCCCGGCAGCTTTCAGCAAGTTTATTCCATGCAACAATGCCAACGTAGCAAACATCCTCCTGCCATTGGTTTGAACTGTCTTTATATTTCCTGTTTGAAGCAATTGAAAAGTTTACAACAGGTGTACTATTTGTGGTTTGCCGAAAGACCGGATCTTTTGTTAGGTTTCCTGCAACAATCACATAATTTATTTCGGGCATTTTCAGATCAGCCATGATTAAACCTCCATCATGAATCTTATTATTTAGTGTTATCGACTTGGTCTACTTCTTTAATTTTAATATCCTCTATTTCAACAGGAATTTCTACCTCTATAACTTCGCTTAAAGATTTATCTTTATTTTTCTCTATTTGCTGTAAAGCATCATTATCTAATCGAATGGTTAAGAAACGGAGGATATATTCATCAAGTGTGTAAAATCTTTCGATCTTGCTGACTATACTGGATGGAGCGTCAAATCTGAAAATTACATAATAACCAATTTTGCTTTTCTTCACCATATAGGCGAGCCTTTTTCTCCCCCAATTTTCAACATCTCTGATTTCCCCGCCATTATTAACAATAGTTTCTTTTGCACGGGCAATTATGCCATTAATCTGTTCATCATCAAGTGCTGCGTTTATTAAAACGGCACTTTCATATACATTATTTTTCATTATTTCCTTTCCTTTGGACTTATGGCCCTCAGCTAATCTGAGAGCAGGAATTAAATTTATATTAAAAACGGGAAGTAATTTATCTAATTAAAGGAGCAATTACAAGCGATACTGCTGCCATTAGTTTCAAATAAAATGTTTAGAGATGAATCTGCTTTATCTTTATAAGGATCTGCAACTGTATTAACAACAACCGCTGCTTTATGGGATTTGAACCTCTAAATTATTTAACTACATTTATTTCAATGCTTTCTCATCAAAGTTTTCTTAGCATTATCACCTGAATTAACCTGGAAAATTGCCATATTTGGCAAGTCTCTAAAAGCAGAATAATATAAAAATTTTTCTATGTTGGTTCTAAATTTCCTTCGATTGATTTGAAATATCTTTTTTGGTTTCTGAATCTTGTTGTGAAAGTCTGCTGTGTGCATCCAGCATTTTATTTATTCCCCCTAATAAAAATTCTTCAAGAAGAATAACCCCTGACTTATACGTTTCTAATAAAATTTTTTGTTCGGCTTTTTTAAAATTTGCAAGCACATAATCAGCCATCTCACCAACTTTAAAACTATCCCCTATTCCGATCCTTAACCTGGGAAACTGATCGGAATTTAGATGATAAATGATTGAACTTAATCCGTTATGTCCGCTATCTCCCCCGGATAATCTAATCCTGAGAGTTGAGAGCTTAAGATTAAAATCGTCATAAACAACTAAAAAATCTTTAATATTCACTTCAAATTTTTTTATTACCTGCATAGCTGCAATACCACAGCTATTAACATAAGTGGTGGGTTTAACAAGCAAATATGAAGAATCTGATAGATCTCCAGAGGCATAATAGAAATCAAACTTTGAGGGTTTAAAAGTCAGAGAGTGCTTTTCAGCAAAATAATCAAGAAGTATATAACCTGCGTTGTGCCTGTTTAGAGAATATTTTTTCCCATGATTCCCAACACCAAATAAAATTCGCACTTCTTATTCTTCTTCTTCAGCTTCTTCCTCTTCTTCACCTTTACCTTTACCAATAACTTCAGGTTCAGCGGGTACTTCAGCAACTTCTTCAGGTGTCGGCTCTTTTTCAATTTTAGGATGATTTACTGAAACAACAACAGTTGTTGGTTGATTAAGAATTTCAATATTCTCAAATTTCAAATCACTAACATGAATAGAATCCCCGATCTTTAAATTTGTCACACCAATTTCAAGATGCAGAGGTATATTTGCCGGAAGGCATTCAATCTCAAGTTTATATAGATGTTGTTGAAGAACGCCGCCATCCTTCACTCCAATTGCACTGCCTTTTGCAATAAGGGGAACTTCAAGGGTAAACTTTTCACCGGAAGTTAAACCTAATAAATCGAAATGAACGATGCGATCTGTTACAGGATCAAATTGTACATCTTTAATAATGCAATCAAATTCTTCATTATTCACTTTTAATCCGATTAGATGAGTTTCACTTGTAAATACAAGAGATTTAATTGCATTTTCCGCAACATCAATCGAAACCGGTTTAATACTCCTTGAATAAAAAACACCAGGAATTCTTCCATTTTTTCTCTGAGTTTTTCTAAACGATTTTTTAACTGATTTTCTTTCACTGGCTTCTAATACTACTTTTTCCATTTTATCTCCGATTATAAACTTTGTTTAGCCTTTATCAATATCAAATAAAGAACTTATTGATTCATTATTATATGTTCTTCTTATTGCTTCTGCAAAAATATCTGAAGCTGAAACAACTTCAATTTTATCACTTCCGTTTTTCAAAGGTATGGTATCAGTTACATAAAGTTTTGTCAATTCAGAATTTTTGATACGTTCCAATGCAGGGCCGGAAAGTAAAGGATGTGTAATTGATCCGTAAATATTCCGAGCACGATTTTTCTTTAAAGCTTCAACAGCACTAATTAAAGTTCCACCCGTATCAATAAGGTCATCAACTAAAAGAACATCTTTATTCTCCACGCTGCCAATAATATGAATAACCTCAGCCAGATTTTGTTTTGGTCTTCTTTTATCAATCACTACAAGGCTGCAGTGTAACCTTTTTGCATAAGACCTTGCCATTTTAATTCCACCAATATCCGGAGAAACTACAACAAGATTCTCACTTATATTTCTGAAAATTCCGGAAAATAAACTTGAACTGTATAAGTGATCGAACGGAATATCAAAGAAACCCTGAATCTGTGCCGCGTGAAGATCCATGGTAATTATTCTGTCGGCACCTGCAACCGTTATTAAATTAGCAAGAAGCTTTGCAGTTATTGAAACTCTTGGTTGATCTTTCCTATCCTGTCTTGAATAACCAAAATAAGGAATTACAGCAGTAATTCTTTTTGCTGATGCTCTTTTAGCAGCATCCATCATTATTAAAAGTTCAAGTATATTTTCTGCAGGAGGTATTGTTGCTTGAATAATAAAAACATCAAAACCCCGAATATTCTCATGATACTTGACCCAAATTTCACCATCACTAAATCTTTTTAACTCAACCTGGCCAAGAGGTTTACCCAACCTGGCAGCAATTTTTTCAGCCAAAGGCCTATTAGAACTGCCAGAGAAAACTTTGTAATCTCCTATAGCCATATATTTAATCTATCAACCAGCTTCTTGAAAAATAGACGTGAAATATAAATAAATCACTATGGGAAGTCAATAAAATTTCATTCCCCAATACAAGGACCTTCCTACAATTTGTAGAAAAAATTAATCTTTTTTCTTTCTAAAAAGGAATATAATAACAATTAAAAGAACTATTCCGGCAAGTACATAAATCCAGTACGGAGTTTCCTTAAGTTTAAAAGGTCTGAATGTAACTGAAATTGTCTTCCCGCTTCCTATTTCAGCCAAGGTATATTTCCATGTTAATGTTTGCCCATCTTCCATATGGGCATTGTGTGTAATAATTGTACCAGAGAATTTATAAACATAAGTAATTGTATATT
>MHAF01000155.1:4599-6347 GCA_001802865.1 Ignavibacteria bacterium RBG_16_34_14 | reverse complement strand
TTTTAAAAAGTTTATCAATTTCATTTTGAATTTTCATTAAAGGATTTCTTATCATACAACAATTAAAATGTTCACAATCTTTAGTTGAACTATCTTCTTTCATACAATTGGTTATCTGGTAATTTGGTTCAACTGCCGCGATAACTTCTATTAAAGAAATTGCCTTCGGAATTTTAGAAAGTCTGTAACCGCCTTTCTTTCCCTGAACAGAATTAATAACATTATACCTTGTAAGCTGCTGCAAAACTTTAGATACCAATTCATAAGGGAGATTATAATTCTCAGCAATTTCCCTTGCAGTAACACAATTCTTTTCCTGCTGTAAAGCTATATATTTTACAGCCATTAAAGCATATTCCGATTTCTTCGATAATCTTAACATAAAATAAGACTTAATTAGTCGGGTTTAAATTATTGAAAATATGAACAAAACGCAAAGAAAATTTATGTGCTAAGGCAAACCTGATTCAAAGTTTTTGAGCTGAGCTTGTATTGTAAATATTACCCATTAAAATTTTTACTTCCTTTGGTGCAAGTCTCTCTAAAGTTAGTTCCCGGTTTAAAATAAAAAGTTCAATTCCTTGTTCAACTGCAAGCTGAGAACAGGCGGAACTGATTCTTCCTGTACCGCCTATGAATAATACTTTCAATTAAATTCTTTCTTTGGAAAATGGTTTGAAATTTTTTTAAAGCTTTTGATGAGTGTTTGGACTTTATTTGTTTCCAATTATTTGATTAATTTTTTGCACAAATAATTTCATCTGATTAAAATTTTCTAAAATGCTTTCTTTAGAAAAAGTAATTAAATCGTCATAATCACCTTTCATTCTATTCTGAAAAGCTATGTTATAAATATTGCCCAGTTCTTTTGTGATTATTTGTTTTTTCACAAACTCGTTGTTGAACCAGCTTAATAAAGTTGAATGTTTTGAAGTAGAAAAATTATTTTTTACAGATAAAGCAGAAACTGCATAAAAGATAGCATAATATATCCTGTTTGCTGCGAGGTGAAGATGATTATTTTGAATAGATTGTTCTGCTTCTGATATTGTTTCAAGACTTCTTTCAAGTCTATATCTGATAAGAGCTTCTTTGTCAAGCGGCATAATACTTACTCTTTGACAGTACAGATTCTTTAAAAGGAGTAAGCGGAGATTTAATTTTCGTAGTGCTATAAATTCTTGCGTCAATTATGATATTATATTTCAGATCATAATTATAAACGATTCTCCAGATTTCCTCTTCAAATCTCCAGTCTATTTCTCTATTAAAGATAAAGACAAGGTCATAATCTGAATCATCCTGGGCTTTTTCTTTTAATCTTGAACCATGAAAGTAAACGCCATTATAATCAGGATAAAGCTTTTTCAGCTCGCTATTTAATTCTTCTATTAATTTATTTAAATCTGTCATTTTATTTTGCTAATTATATTTCTTGAGCATAAAACTAAACTCATTTTTTGTAACTATCAACTACGTCTGTACTTCTTTGGGAAACGGTTTGAGAAATTTTTTGAGAACTTTGGTGGAGTGTTTAGGCAGAGTTAATTCAATTGCAATTTAGATGCTAATTCTTTATAAATCCTTTTATTTCCATTAGGTGTTAGAACATACACATTGTTTTCTTTTAGTACCACTTCTCTTTTCTTCCTACCTGTCAATCTCGAAAGAGCAACACTTATTGTTGATGCAGGCAAAGGAATTGAATTAGTAATTTGGCTTCTATCTAAACCAGCATTACCTGAACT
>MHAF01000155.1:3518-4527 GCA_001802865.1 Ignavibacteria bacterium RBG_16_34_14 | reverse complement strand
TATTGTCAATTGTAAGTACCGCTGGTACATTATAATGAACAATTTCCTTTATTGTATTTGCTACTTCCTTTCTATCCGCTGTCCAAAATACTCTTAGAATCTCGGCCATTAACCATCTGACATTTGAAATTAACATTGCAGAATCAATTTCATTTGCAGAATATTCAGGATCAATATGAACAGCTCCTCTTTGGGATCTAAACTTGTATATTGTCCTTAATACTTTGCACATATGCAAGGAAGCACGCCGTTGTGTGAAGCTATGAGAATTAGAATTTTTTTCGTCTTCGATATATGTTAGGCAACTATCAACACTTTTTGTCCTATTTAAATTACCAGAATCTATATGATAAATAATTCTAGCCAGAATCTCACTAAATTGTCCTCCATCAAGCGTTGTTGGTTCCCAATCTTGCAGAACAAATCTTCGCTCCATTTCGATAAATTCATTTATGAGTAATTCGGTTAATTGTGAATCAAGTGGTGGAGATATTTTGGATATTAAAACTTTAATAGATTTCATTTTCCATTATCAGATTGTGAAGAGAATTATTTTTTTGAAGTTTTTTTAGTTGGTCGTTTTTTTCTGGATGGCTTTTTAAGTTTTTTAATTGCTTCACGATCTGGGAGTGTGTCAACATATTCTTGTCCATAATACGTAAGGGTTAAATTATTACCTCTTGTAAACAAACCGCTTTTCTTAGCGTTATCAATATCTCGCCGATAATGTTTAGAATCAAAATTCCTTCTAGAATTTATAATGACATCTTGTAAGTCTTTTTTCGGGTGAATATTTTGTTTCTTTTTTAATTCAAGATATCGCGCCGCAACCGCTAATTCCTCAATTTTTGTATCTGGATCTTTTAATCCAAAATACTTTTGTTCATTATCAATTAAATTTAAATCATTTTGTTCAGTAATACCTGGTTTACTTAGAGGACCAATCCCCGATTTAATTCCTTCAGAATTAGTACCTAATAATGTCAGTGCAGCATTAATGATTCTTAAT
>MHAF01000155.1:0-3503 GCA_001802865.1 Ignavibacteria bacterium RBG_16_34_14 | reverse complement strand
TTTAGATGTAATACTGGAAAGATTTTCGTTGGATGCCATTTTGTTCTCCTTTTGTTGAATGAATAAATTAATTTGTTTTTCAACTGTTTTATCCAATCTTTGCCCCAAGGATATTAAGAAGCTATTTGGGGTTTCCCATCGAATCGCAATTCAAACTTAAATCTTTTGAGAAAGAGAAGCAAGGGTTTGGGAATAAGGTATACAGGTATAAGGTATAGGGAAAAATTAAAAAAATACTTTATACCTGTATACCCTATACCTAAATCCGGAAAGATCCTGAAACAAGTTCAGGATGACGAGAAGTAAACTAAAATCCCATCAACGCTATCGAGTTCTTTGCGAAGTTTACAAGGGGTGTGAAGTAAACTCCAAAGACAAGAATTGGTATAAGTAAAACCATCAGCATTGCAAAAGCAGCAGGGGAAACTGAGATTGTTGGCATTTCTTTCTCTGGTCTTACTAAATACATATTCTTTAATACTTTTATGTAATAGTAGAGCGAAACGACTGTGTTAAGAAGTGCTATAACTGCAACAGCAATCATATTTGCATCTACAAGAGCGATAAAGAGGTAAAGCTTTGCGATAAAACCTGCAGTCGGTGGTATGCCGGTAAGCGATATAAGGAAAACACCAATTGAAAAACTAAGCAGAGGCATTGTGTAGCCAAGACCTTTATAATCTTCAATTTCTTCGCTGCCAATTTTATTGGCAATGAGCATAACAACAAAGAAAGCACCTAAATTCATAAAAGCATAAACAGCAAAGTAAATAAGTATTGCAACCAGACCCTGGTCTGATAAAACAGCGAGACCAAGAAGCAAATAACCTGCGTGTGCTATGCTTGAATATGCAAGAAGCCTTTTCATATTGCTCTGCCAGAGGGCGGCAAAATTTCCGAGAGTCATCGTTAATATAGAGATAAGAATGAGGAAGCTTTTCCAGTCAATTAAATTAAGAAGCTGCCAGTAACCGGAAACATCAACTGATTCTATGAATGTAACTTTAATGAATCTTATAAGAAGAGCGAAACCAGCGGCTTTGCTTGCAATTGATAAGTACGCTGTAATTGTTATCGGTGCACCTTCGTAAACATCGGGAGTCCAGAAGTGGAAAGGTGCGGCAGAAATCTTAAAACCTATTCCTGCGAAAATAAAAATACCTGCCAGCCAAAAAACAAATCCACCAAAAGGGGGCGACTGCAAAAATGAATTGATCATATAAAGATTTGTCGTGCCTGTCATTCCATAAATTATAGAAATGCCGAAGAGCATTATGCCGCTTGATACTCCGCCATAAATAACATATTTAAGAGAAGCTTCGCTGTTTCTTAAAGATTGTTTTGTAAATCCTGCAAGTATATATGAGGATAATGAAACAAGCTCTAGAGAAATGTAGATGAGTATAAGATCGGAAGCGGAGATCATAAAGAACATTCCGAGTATCATTCCAAGGATAAGCGTGTAATATTCTCCGTGCCTTTCAAAAACATTTTTTATTTCATCTGAGGTTAGAGAGAAGAAAATGATAATAACCGATGCGAGAATAACAATTATCTTAAAGAATGCACCGAAAGGATCTGTAGTTATCATTCCCATTGTACCGTTGGCAACAAACGAAGAAGCGTTCATTCCAAACTGTTCAATAACATAAAATGCAGTTACAATTAATCCAACCAGAGAAATCCACGGAAGGAGAGCTTTTTTCTTTTGCCAGATTAAATCAACTAAAACAATTAATACAATTACTGCTGTAATTGCAATTTCAGGTTTAATGTATTGAAGACTATTTATTAAAAATTGGAGATCCACTTTTGCTTTCTAAATATTTTCTATTCATAGAAACCGTTAAAACGGTTTTCATTTTTATTTTTTTCATTAACCCACGACTTAAGTCGTGGGTTAACCTATAGACCAACAATAAAATAACCGTTTCAACGGTTTATAATAATTTAAAATCCTCCGATCGAACCATAAAATACTTTTGCATCGCTCATGAATTTAACCATAGCATTAACAGAAGAGTTCATCAGATCGAGCATTGCTGACGGATAAACTCCGAGAAAGATTATAACAGCAGTTAAAGGAACGAACATTACATATTCTCTGAAATTAAGATCCTTAAGTCCAGACCATTTATCCTTCAAGCCGCCAAGGAAAACCCTTTGCAGGGTCCAGAGCATATAGCCAGCACCAAGAACAATTCCGGCAGATGAAATAATTGTTAATGTCCTTATCAATTCAAGTCCGAAAGCACCAAGAAAAACAAATGCTTCAGAGATAAAGCCGCTTAAACCGGGAAGCCCGATTGCTGCAAAGAAAGCTATAGTTGTGAATCCTGTATAGACAGGCATTTGTGTAGCAAGTCCGCCAAAATCATCAAGTCCTCTTGTGTGGGTTCTATCATAAATTACTCCAACAATTAAGAAGAGCATTGCTGTAATTGTTCCATGGTTGAACATCTGCAGCACTGCTCCGGCAATTCCAAGTGTGTTGAGTGAAGCCATTCCAAGCATTACAAATCCCATATGCGAAATTGAGGAGTAAGCAATCAGCTTCTTAAAATCCTTTTGAGCCATTGCACATAGTGCACCATAAATAATGTTTATCATTCCAAACAAACCAATGTACCATAACAACTGGTGAGTTATATCAGGAAACATTGGGTATGATACTCTCAATATTCCGTACGTTCCCATTTTCAAAAGTACGCCGGCAAGAATAACACTTATTGCAGTTGGTGCTTCAACGTGTGCATCGGGAAGCCAGGTGTGGAAAGGAAACATAGGTATCTTAATAGCAAAACCAATAAATAGAGCAATATATGCTATAAACCTTAAGTTGGATGGATTGAGCGGCGATAGTATTCCATTTGCAGTAAAGTTACCAGTATCCATCATTGAAAGCATGTTGAATGTAAATATTTTTGTTCCGTCTGCAAGTGTTTCATTTGTGCTGAAGTACAAACCAATCATTACAAGAAGAATAAAAACTGAACCGAGCAATGTGTAAAGGAAGAACTTTATAGCTGCATATTCTCTTCTTGGTCCTCCCCAGATTCCGATTAAGAAGTACATAGGGAGAAGCATAAGTTCCCAGAAGATGTAAAAGAGGAAGAAATCGAGTGTGACAAAAACTCCCATCATTCCGGTATCTAACAGAAGAAAGAGAGCAAAATATCCTTTAACAGATTTATCAATAGTCCAGGATGAAATTGCAGCAATGAAACTTATCAAAGCAGTCAGAAGAACCATCGGAACACTTAAGCCATCGATACCGAGGAAGTAATCAATTTTAATTTGTCCTATCCAGGAGAAACCTGTAATATTAATCCACCTGAACTTTTCCATAAACTGGAAAGTAGAAGGGTCATTTATTCCTCCAAGCCCGTAATTGTAATTGAAAAGGATAAATGCTGCAAGAACAACCTGCAGACCTGTAATCAAAACAGTTATGCTTTTAACAAGTGTTTCTCTTGTTTTTGGAAGAGCAAGAACTATTATCA
>MHAF01000154.1:10389-10544 GCA_001802865.1 Ignavibacteria bacterium RBG_16_34_14 | reverse complement strand
CATAAATAAAGAACGTTAGAAAAAAAATATGAGTCCAACCCAATTTTTCTTTCCTTAGCATTTAGAATAATTGTCCGTGCTATTTTAGTATCACCATTAGCAAGCAAACCAATGCGTGCCTTAATATCATAAGGGGGGGTTGCTTCAGGTGCTAA
>MHAF01000154.1:9908-10194 GCA_001802865.1 Ignavibacteria bacterium RBG_16_34_14 | reverse complement strand
GAGCTTCATTGTACTCCTTCAAAGCTGAAGTATAATCAAGAACACCGTGATAATAATAATCTCCCATAGCAACATGGGTTTTGGGTATATCAGAATTAATGAATAAAGATTTTTTAGCATTGTTTCTAGACTTTTTTAAATTTTCTTCAGATCGTTCGAAATACGACCAATGCAAACTGGATTGTACGGTTGATAATTCAGCATAAGCTTCTGCAAAGCTGCTATCAAAGTTTATTGCTTTCTCAAGAAGTTCCTCAGCAATTCTACAATTCTTTTCATTTGTAAT
>MHAF01000154.1:0-9875 GCA_001802865.1 Ignavibacteria bacterium RBG_16_34_14 | reverse complement strand
TGAATTATTTGTTATAGTACTTTCAAGAGATTTTTGTTCTGATTTAATGAGGTTCAAATTTAAAGCCTCGGCAACAGTTGCAGCTATTTCTGCTTGAAGCGTAAAAACACTGGAAAATTCGGCTTCATAAGGTTTTGACCATATCTGAATAGAATTTTCAATTTTGATCAGTTCGGGATTAACACGAATCCGTTTCTTTCCATCAGCCATTTTTTCCCACTGAATGGTTCCTTCAAGAACATATTGAACACCTAGTTCTTCACCAATCTGCTTCAGAGATTTTTGAGTATTTTTATATTGCATTGCACTGGAACGCGCAATAACACCTAAGCCTGATAACCCGGACAATTTACTTGTAATTTCACCTGTGATTCCATCTGCAAAATAGTCATCTTCCGGAGCGCCTAAATTTTCGAATGGGAGAACAACAATCATTTTCCTTTCTGGAACTGTTTCACTTTCACCAGACAAATTGCTGAAGTAGATATAAACTACACTTAGAAATAAAACAAAAATTATTAAGGCTGCAG
This sequence comes from Ignavibacteria bacterium RBG_16_34_14, assembly GCA_001802865.1. Classification (GTDB taxonomy): domain Bacteria; phylum Bacteroidota; class Ignavibacteria; order Ignavibacteriales; family Ignavibacteriaceae; genus RBG-16-34-14. Next base: position 9,345 of record MHAF01000154.1, on the reverse strand, counting down.
GTACAAACCATTTTTTATTTTTCTTTTTAGAAAATGAATTAATCCTTGAAGGCTGAGAATATGTTTTTGTAGATGAATTATTTTTTAATTCATTTAAATCTGAAAGCATTTCACTAACACTTTGATATCTGTTTGCCAGATCTTTTGAAAGTGATTTATTTATTATTGAATTTAATTCAGAAGAAATATTCCCTGAATATTCCGGTTCTTCATTAAGAATTGAATAAATCACTGCCTGATCATAATCTCCCTTAAACGGCTGTTTCCCTGTAAGCATTTCATAAAGTACTACACCGAAAGACCAGATGTCTGTTCGATTATCTACTTCATCTCCTTTTGCCTGTTCAGGTGACATATAAGCAATTGTTCCAACTGTTGAACCGATTTTTGTAACCTGTGCACCTTTACCAACTTTTGCCAATCCAAAATCCATAATTTTTACTTTGCCATCTTTTGTAATCATTATGTTTTGAGATTTTATATCCCGATGCACAATTCCTTTTTTATGAGCGGCTTCTAATCCTTCACCTATTTGAACAGCTATATTAATTGCTTCATCAATTGGAATTGAACCGGTTTTAATTTTATCCCTTAACTCAACTCCATCAATATATTCCATCACTATAAAAACTTTTTCATTAGCTTCTTCAATGGAATGGATAGTAGTTATATTAGGATGATTTAAAGATGCAGCAGCCTTTGCTTCAATTCTAAAACGTTCACGTTCTTCAGAATTAACAGCTATGTAATGAGGTAGAAATTTTATCGCAACTTCACGTTCCAGTTTTGTATCCTCAGCAAGATAGACAACACCCATCCCACCTTCCCCAAGTTTCTCTATTATTCCATAATGAAGAATTGTTGAACCGATCATAATTAATTAACTATTCTCCTGAATAATTCCTGAAACCGAAAATCATCACTTAAAGAGTTGAATAATGGATTAAGCTTTAAAAAAAGCATCCATGGGCCTCGTTCCTCGTAAGCCTTTTCAAGATATTCCAATGCCTTATCTTTCTGTCCCAGCCCCAATGAAATGACCGCAAGATCGTAAGAGGAAACATATTTGCTCACTGCTCTTTTGAGCAGAACTTTTCCAAGACGTTCGGCGTTTTCTTTAGAACCAGTAAGACCTTCAGAATAAGCGAGTCCGGAGAGAATTCTTGTATCTTCAGGAGCCAGTGAATAAGCTTTACGAAAGTAATTTAAAGCATCATTAAACTGATTCAAAGCTATATATGCAATTCCAAGATCGTAATATGCATAAGCAAATGTTGAATCGAACTCTAATGTTTTTTGCAGTTGATCGATTGCCTTTTGGAATTCACCCCCACGCTGGTAATGTTGACCAAGCTGTGCATTAATTATAAGCGAATAAGGATCGAGCTCAAGTGCATGTTGAGATTGTTGATATGCTCTTTCAAATTCACCACGCAGTACTAATACTTCTGAGTACCAATGATAACCATTTGCATACTGCGGGTTCAATTCGATTGCTTTTTTTAAGTTTTTCTCAGCGGCATCAAGGTCCCAGTCATAGTGTATATTAATATCGCCGAGTGTGGCATAAGCTTCGGCAAGTTTATTATTGATTTTTAATGCTTTTTCTATAAAACTTTTGGCAATAGAAATGCTTTCCTCTGGTTTTCGTCTGCCATAAACTCCAAGCATAAGGTATGAATCTCCAAGTCCCGCATAAGCTTGTGCATAGGTTGAATCTATATCAATCGTTTGCTGAAAATATTCAATGCTTTTATTCACTCCTTCTTCGGAGCGTTTATTCCAGTAGTAGCGACCTTTCAGGTAGAGATTATAAGCTTCAACGTTTGCGAGATTCCTGGTGTTGAAAGAATTAATTTGATTCCCGGAGAGTGTTAGTTGTAAAGCTTTGACTATAGATTCTGATAGATCGTCTTGTATCTCAAATACGTCCGTTAATTCCCTCTCATAGCTGTTCGACCAAAGATTAAATCCATCAGAAACATTAATTAATTGTGCGGTTATTCTTAACCTATTCCCGGATTTTCTTACGCTACCTTCCAATACTGTTCCCACTCCTAACTCATTACCGATTGTTTGAATAGCAATCTCCTTTCCTTTGAACCGGAATGAAGATGTCCTTGAGGAAACCTTTAAATTCGGAATTTGAGCGAGCGAGTTAATAATCTCTTCAGCCATACCATCCGCAAAATATTCCTGGTCGGAATCAGTGCTTAAATTAGTAAAAGGCAAAACTGCAATCGATTTTTTTATTTTGACGGAATCAGATGAAGAATTAAAAAAGAATAAACCAAAAACAATCAACATAGTTACTACAAAACCGGCAGTGATAAGTTTCCAATTCTTGCTTAACAAAGATTTAGAAATTACCTGCTCTTGATCAGTTTCAAATTTTGCATTTTTTTGCTTTAAGTCTTCTAATAGCTCACCGACACTTTGATACCTATCTTCTTTGTTCTTAGAAAGTGCTTTAGCAATTATGTACATCAACCTTTCAGAAACATTGCCTTCCAATTCCGGTTCTTCATTCAGAATAGAATAAATTACAGCCTGATCATAATCTCCCTTAAATGGCTGTTTCCCTGTTAGTATTTCATAAAGCACAACACCGAATGACCAGATATCTGTCCGATTATCTACTTCATCTCCCTTTGTCTGTTCAGGAGACATATAGGCAATTGTTCCAACTGTTGAACCGATTTGTGTAACCTGGGTTCCCCTTCCAATTTTAGCTAAACCAAAATCCATAATTTTTACTTTGCTATCTTTTGTAATCATTATGTTTTGAGATTTTATATCTCGATGCACAATTCCTTTTTTATGTGCAGCTTCTAAACCTTCTGCAATTTGGATTGCTATATTAATTACCTCACCGATCGGGATTGGATCACTTTTGATTTTATTTTTTAACTCCTCTCCATCTATATATTCCATTACAATAAAAACATCCTCATTAACTTCTTCGATGGAATGAATTGTAGATATATTGGGATGATTCAATGATGCTGCTGCTTTAGCTTCAATCTTAAATCTTTCTCTTTCTTCGGAGTTAACAGAAATGTGTCGGGGTAAAAATTTTATAGCTACTTTCCGTTCAAGCTTTGTATCCTCAGCAAGATACACTACACCCATTCCTCCTTCGCCGAGCTTCTCCAGTATTTTATAATGTGATATTGTTTGTCCTATCATTATTCACTTCCCATAAAATAAAATTGGCTTCGGCGGACAGGTCTGCCTTCGCCCAGTTTCTCCAAAATTTTATAATGAAGTATGTTTTTTCCAGTCATAAATTTCTTTAATAATAAATACTTTGCTGCCTTCAAATGTCTAACCTATCAGGTCATTTATACAAATAACTTTCTTAGAAAAAATTAATGGTAAACCAGCCTTAATTTACTCTTACAATCATTTGAGGGACTGTCTCAGTCGGTTGATCTATTGTAAACTTGTAAGTGACTCCTTTTACTCCTTGAATCTCATACGCATGATAAGTACCATCGTTAGGTACAGGCAATTTAGATTTCTTTCCACCAGGAGCTTCAACAGACAACTCATAGTTTTTATCCACTGCCGTAAAATGTATGTGGTTCCCGCTGGACATATCGAGACTACTGACAACGCCGTTATTATACCAGAAATTGTTTTTGTTTAAATCTACTGCTTTCATTTTGTACCTCCGGTAATTTATTTAAGTTTAGATATTATTTTTTCAAAACGGCTATCAGCACGAAGATTTTTTAACTCAGGGATATGATCCAATTCTTCAATCGAGTAGCCATTATCAATTGCTTTATTAATCCAAGTAATAGCCTGATCCCGTTTTCCAAGTTGTTCATAGACCTCACCTATAAGAATCATTACATTTACATCTTTCGGATTTAACGATTCAACTTTTTTCACAATTGTAAGAGCACTGTCTGGTAGATTTAATTCTGTACAATAGCTTGCAATATTTGTTAACACTTCCGGATCTACAGGATTAATTTTTAATTGCCTTTCAGCCTGTAATTTTGCTTTTCTTAAAACGAAAATGATTTTTGACGAATCGGCAGAACTTTGCCTGTAAGCACCTGCCAGGTATCCCCATACACTGTAATCGGTATCTTGTAATTTAAGTGCCTGTTCATACATCGAAGCCGCATCTTTATAAAGACCTTCATAGTAATAAAGAGTTGCAAGATTAGAATAGACACTATAGTCTGGTTCGATTTCGAGGGAACGTTTGAACATAACTATTGCATCAGCTTTTTGGTCCTGATAATAATACATTGCCCCGAGGTTCCTGTAAGCACCTGCATTAAGAGGTGTCAGCTTTAGCATCTGTTCAAATTGCTGGGCAGCTTCTTTATATTTTCCCTGCAAATAATAAAACACTCCAAGATGATTGTAGCCTGCCCAATAATCCGGTTTCATTTTTATAACTTTCTTATAGATTGATTCCGCTTCATCCAGCTTCCCTTGTTTGTTATAAGCAGTGGCCTGGCCCGTGTACGCATCAATGTTTGATGGATCTATATTTTGCGCTATTAAAAATTCCTTGTTGGCTTCCTCATATTTTCCCGTTTCGTTATAAAGTAATCCGAGTGTAATGTGAACAGGAGAAAGATTTTTACTTATTTCATCGGCCTTCAGGCAGTTCTCCTTAGCTTTGTTTATCCAGAAAGCATCTTTTGTTTTAGAGTACATTCTTAAACAGGCTTCACCCAATCCTGAATAAGCCAAAGCAAAACCCGGATCTTCTTTTAAAGCTTTTTCAAATAACCCGATAGCCGTATTCAATTCAGCTGTATTTCCAAAATGCAAAAGGTTACCTTTCCCCTGTATATAGAATTCGTTTGCAACGGCATTATCGGTTTCACCACTTTTTAATGTATTCCGGACATTTTCTTCAAGTTGAATATTCATCATCTCCGCGGTTTCAAGTACAGCTTCATTCTGTATAGATGATGTTCCGGTTAGAGGTTCGTCAATTATCCTTGAGCTTATCTGCCTTTTCTTTAAGGGATCAATAAGATTTAAGATTAATTGATACCTGTTATTCAGTTTTTGAAGGCTGCCTGTAATTGCAAGATTAATTCCGAAGGCTTTTAATGCATCATCAGGATTTTGTACTTTACTTTTCAGCATTTCACTTGTGGGCACGAACCATAATTTATCTTTATATTGTTCCAGTTGAGAAAGTTTGCTTGTTATAACCTCAGCCAAACCTTCCGCCAGATATTTATCCTCATTTTTATTGCCTATCACATTGAAGGGAATTACAGCAATATGTTTTTCTTCGGGGAGTATTGATACTTCACTGTTAAAAAATAACTGATTCAACTCAGGAATGTATTTGTATAATAAAAACCCGACTACTGCTATGAGCAATAAAATCAAAATTGTTTTTGGATAAGAAAACTTTGGGGCAGCGGACTTTCTAACTTTTATACTTTTATCATCAAAAGAAAACTGTTTCGATATTCCCTTTAGTGATGCTTCCGACTTTTCCTTCAACAGTTTCAAATCATCTAAGAGTTTTGCAGCTGATTGATATCTGTCTTCCTTATTTTTTGAAAGTGCTTTAAGTACTATTGATTCAAGAGGCGGTGGAATATTTTCATTATATAGTCTTAACGAAGCGGGCGTTTCATTTAAAATAGAATAAACAACCGCCTGATCATAGTCTCCTTTAAACGGAAGGACACCCGTAAACAGCTCATACAAAACAACCCCTAACGACCAGATATCAGTTTGATGATCGACATTTGTTCCCGTTGTTTGTTCGGGCGACATATATACAATAGTGCCAAGTGTCATACCTAACCTTGTAAGATTTTCAGCTCCACTTACCTTTGCTAATCCAAAATCCATTATTTTCACTGCACCATCTTCTGTAACCATAATGTTAGAAGATTTTATATCACGATGAACTATCCCTTTCTTATGTGCAGCTTCCAGTCCATCACAAATTTTAATTGCTATATCAATTGCATCATCAACCGAAATCATTTTTGCTTTTATTTTATTTTTTAATTCCTCCCCATCAATAAATTCCATTACTATAAAAACATTCTCGTTAACTTCTTCTACTGAATAAATTGTAGTTATATTAGGATGGTTTAATGATGCAGCAGCCTGCGCTTCAATTTCAAATCGTTTTCGTTCCTCTTCATTAACAGAGATATGATGGGGTAAAAACTTAATTGCCACTTCGCGTTTTAGTTTTGTATCCTCGGCTTTATATACTACTCCCATCCCGCCTTCTCCAAGCTTTTCTAAAATTTTATAATGTGATATTGTTTGTCTTATCATTTTTATATTAAAATTTTGGGGGATTTTTATAAAAAACTTTTCCCTGTTACTACATTATAACTTTCAACTTTCATATCATCTGTAGTTTTAATTTTTGCACTGTATTCTTTTTCAAGTTCCATCTTCCATAGATAAAACTGTGAGAAAGTATGTTTAAGCTCTTCTACAAGCTCTTCAAATTTTCCACTGGTTTCATAATTATCCGCATACTTTTTATTATCCCAAATTGTAACTGAAATAAACTCATCTTTTTCACTAACACTTTCTGAAAGAAAAACGTGTCTGCACCCTAAGGTTTCTTTCAGAGCAGGTATTACTTTTTCTAAATAAACCTTCTTGAATTCATCCAATTTATTCTCCTGAATTTTCATAGATACAATCCTTACATACATTTGCGAGCCTTGAAATTTCGGCTTATCATCTTCTTCTTTCTGAATTTTTACAGAATACTTTTTAACAATAGGTTCTTCAGTAACAGGTGCATATTCAAGCTCCATTTTATCAGACAACTGAACTTTCCACTCATTGCTTTCAGAAAAAAATGGCTTTTCCTGTTTAATTAAATCTCTGAAAACTGATGAGTTTTCAAAATCTTCTGCACTCTGCTGAGTTTCCCAAAATGTAAGGGAGATGAATTCATTATTATCAGGACCACTTTTAATTAAACCGGCAAAAATGCATCCCGGCATTTTCTGAAGCTGGGGAAAGACTGATGCTTCATAAAAATCTTTAAACTGGTCTATATATACAGGATTAAGCTTTACCTGAAAAAGACGCATAAACATATTATTTCCTTCCTTTCATTTCAGGAGAAACAACTATAGATTTTACAATAGGAAAAATTATCGTAATCATAATCGTACTCGTACTCGTAATCATAAAAAATAGAGAAAGAGTATGATTAAGATTATGATTACGATAATTCTAAAGTGAAATAGAAATTATTCATCCCGTTTAATTATAACTAAAGTAATATCATCCATCTGAGATTGATTACCGGAAAATTCCTGTATGTTTTTAATAATTATTTCAATTAGTTTTAAAGGTGATTCATTCCGGTTTTGCAGGATAAGATCAATTAATCTTTGTTCACCAAATTCTTCTTCAGTATTATTCATAGCTTCTGTTATACCATCGGAATAAATTACTAACAATTCACCGGGATGGAATGGAATTGTTTCTTCTTCATAAGGAACACCCGGCATAATACCAACAATTAAACCGCCTTTATCGAGAGGTGTGAGTTTATTATCGCGGGTAAAATAGAAGGGATTGTTATGACCACCGTTGCAATAGATTAATTCATTCTTAGAAATATCTATTATACCATAAAACAACGTAGCAAATTTGTTGGGGGCTGTGTTTCGGAAAAGCATCTCATTAGCAAATGAAACACAGCTTTTACAATCATTGCCAAGTAATGTTTGTCCTCTAAGTGTAGCCTGAAGATTTGCCATCAATAAAGCTGCAGGAATACCTTTACCGGAAATATCTCCTAAACAAAATGCTAAACAGTTATCTCCGCTGGGAATAAAATCAAAATAGTCTCCTCCTACATCTTTAGCAGGAATACTTTTACCAGCAATCTGGTAACCTGGTAAAACCGGTTGTAATTTTGGAAGCAAATCAACCTGTATTTCATAAGCAAGCCTCATTTCTTCCTGCAAGCGAATAAGCGCCTGTTCTTCCCGGTATAGCCTTGCATTTTCTATTACATGTGCTGATTGGGCAGCTATAATTCCCAACAATCTTTGATCACCCATAGTAAAGCCTGCTTCAGCTTTTTTATTAAAAACAGTTAGCAACCCAATCATTTTTCCTTTAACAATCATTGGGACACTAAGTAAAGAATGGACCGGGAAATTATTATCAACCATAAATTTAAATCTGGAGTCGCTTGCAAGATCATTAATAATTAAAGGATTCCTGTTCTTTAACATCCATCCGGTTAATTGTGCATCCATTCTGAAAGGAAGAATATTTGATAATGAATCCTGTTTACGGATCATTGTATGGAAAGGTTTATTCTGATCTTTTTCATCAAGAAGCATTACTGCGCCTTGTTCAACCTTTATATGCTTCACACATTTTCTAACTATAAGATCAACTATCTGTTCTAAGGTTTGTGTGGAAGTAATAGCAGTCGCTATTTCATTTAAAGCTGAGAGTTCCTCAACCGCTGCTTTTAACCGCAGGTTTTCTTCAAACAGTTGATTCTGAAGAACAGTTTCTTCTGTACTCATAAGTATTTTTTACCTTTTTGGGATGACAGGAGAGAAACTAATACTAAAGAAGGAAAAAAGCTAATTGTTTTGCAATAAGTTCAAATCTTGCCGGCTTAAAGGAAAGAAGTGAATGTTATCACAAAACAGTCGAATATTTACGACATCCAATTAACATTTTAAACTATACAATCCCTTATTCCTATCTCCTAGTTTTATATCAACATTACTAAAGTTTTTATTCTGGGTAGTCGGCGATTTATCCGGATACAGCGCCATTTCATTACACATTAAAATTATTTTTATTTTAAGATAAATCTTTAATCTATTTAAGGAGATCTTTATGTATGAACATTTTTCTAAACCTTTACTTCCTAAAAACAAATTCTATTCAAGAATATTCTTTCATTTCCTTGGTGCCTTTTCTTTGGTTTTAATCTCTTTATTGATTGGTATTTTTGGTTATCATTTTTCAGAGAATTTATCCTGGATTGATTCTCTTCTTAATGCTTCAATGATTTTAGGTGGAATGGGACCTGTTAATGAAATGTATTCTGTTACTGGTAAAATTTTTGCTTCATTTTATTCTCTTTTTTCCGGTATTATTTTTCTTGCTATTGTGGGTGTTCTTTTCGCTCCCTTATATCATAGGTTTCTGCATAAATTTCATCTTGATAACTAAAAATACTAGTAAGGTCAGTACAGTTTCGGTATAGTAGAAATGCAGAGAGTTGAAAGTTTACTTCTTAATGATTGAAGATAAATAACTTGAAAGAATAAAGAATTTTTTCACAAACATTTCATACACATATAAAATTCTCTTCGAATG
>MHAF01000153.1 GCA_001802865.1 Ignavibacteria bacterium RBG_16_34_14 | reverse complement strand
ATCCGGCAGGAAATATCAATGAGCCGCATCTTACAAGAACTAAGTTCTCTTACACTTTTTCAATAAATGCTAATAAGATTACAGAAACAGTCGAGGATAATACATACCTTAACACTTTCAGATCAAGAATATATGCTGTTATAAATGGTCATTCATCCGGTTCCGTTGAAATTATTATTCAAACTGATCAGAATAATATTCTTTACTCCGAAGTTTTTGATGATGACACAAACGGCACTTTCACCGCGATAGAGGGAAACCAGCCTAAAGTTATTATTTTCAAATTCAATGATTTTACTGGTAAATTCAAAGTTACTGTGACAGATATTGAGTAGGGTATAAAGGATTTAGATTTTGAATTTGATATTTTGTATTTAATTGGTCTATGTGGTTTGCTTGTTATAATTTTATTCCCCCATTGAAACCTTATACCTTTATAACTTTTACCCAACAGTTTATCATCTGCGATAGCTTCCTTATATTTGTAATAATTCAAAAAATTTTTACGAGGATAATTCATGTCTAAGTTAAATCTTGCCAGGAAAAAACATGGAATGTCTCCGGGCTCTCTTGTTTTTACAGGTGAAAAGAAAGTTGAAGAAATCACGATTGATATTTTTCAATATAACCAGACCTCTCTTATTGAAAAGAAGATTGACAACATTGCTGAGCTGAAAGAACTCTTAAACCCACAGACTGTTTTATGGATTAATATCTGTGGTCTTCATGAAGTAGATAAATTAGAAAGAGTTAGAGAAACATTTAATATAAACCCTCTTGTATTGGAGGATATATTGAATGTAACTCATTCTCCAAAACTCGAAGAGTATGAAGATTATCTTTTTCTTATTTGCAAAAGTATTGATTATGATCCTGAAAATAAAAAAGTATCTGTTGAACACATAAGTTTTATCCTTGGTAAAAATTATCTAATAACATTCCAGGAAACAGAAGGGGATGAATTCGATCTTATAAGAGAACGATTAAGAGTAACTAAAGGAAGAATAAGAAAACTTGGTGCTGACTATCTTATGTACCGTCTTCTTGATTCTATAGTTGATAACTATACAGTCATTTTATTACAGTTAGATGAGATAATGGAAAACTTTGAGGACGTGCTTCTTGATAAGCCAAATCAGGACACAATTGAAGAAATTTATCACTTTAGAAAAGAGATTAACAAACTGAGACGTTCTGTCATCCCCCTTAAGGAAATTATTTATAGTTTGATAAAGGATATTCAGCCATTAATTCACAAATCAAATATGATCTTTCTTAAAGATCTTGAGGACCACATTAAAAGTGCTGTTGAAACTGTTGAAAACTATAAAGAGCAGATTAATAATATGATAGAGATTTACAGATCTACTTCACAGTTAAAATTAAATGAGACTTTAAAAGTTTTAACAATAATCTCAACTATATTCATACCCCTTACATTTATAGTGGGAATATATGGAATGAATTTTAATTCTGATGCTAGTCCTTTTAATATGCCTGAGCTAAACTGGTATTTAGGTTACCCTTTTGTTCTCGGTTTTATGCTGATTGTAGTTGTTGTATTATTAATTATTTTCAGAAAAAAGGATTGGATTTAGAATAAATAGTAAAGCACTTTAAGAACTAAATAGTTATCTTTATATATGAAATTTTCAGCTCTGATTTTATTTATTTTTTTTACAAATATTTATCCTCAACAGGCAGTTGATTATTTTCCTCAGCAGCTGGGATATAAATGGAATTACAGAATTTCAATTCTTGATTCAAACAATAATATTATTCCTGAGATGACGTTATATAGAATTGATTCATCTGCATTTCTTGATGAATATAATGGAATGGAAGCATATCATATTCTTTCAAAGCTTGGTACACAAGAAACAGTTCAGTTTCTTCCTTATACCGATACAAATTATGTTCATTTAACCGGTTCCAATGGATATGAATATTATAAAATTACCGAGATTGAATTTTTATTAAGCGTAATTGATTCTTCTACTTTGAATAATATTATCCCATTCCTTGGTTTATATGAATCCCTTAGCGGCTGGCATTTGAATTACAGGTTTGCTCAAAATCTGAATTCGCAATATCCTATTGCAAATTATGACACAACTGTTGCTATAGATACAATTGAAATTCCTTTAAGATTTATTAAGAATGGTAAAAGACTTCAGGATGAAAACGTGGAGAGTGAGATTGGAACATTTTTATGTAAAAAATTTTTAATAACAAGTTCATTAAATTATCTGATAATTCCCCCTCCACCTTTTCCACCAATTCCAATTCCTTTTATTACTTTAAGGGATACTGTTTGGATTGCACCTGGTAATTGGATTGTTAAGGATGTTATACCATCAACAAATATTGATTTTACTTTTTTAAATTTAGGAGAATATACAATCCCAGGTTTAAAAAGAGAAATAACTTCTCCTATAACCGGAATAGAAGAAAATACTGAGGAAAGATTTTCTTTTAATCTTGAACAGAATTATCCGAATCCGTTTAATCCAAGCACGAATATTAAATTTCGGATTTTAAACTTTGGACTTGTGAGTTTGAAAGTTTATGATGTTTTGGGTGTTGAAGTTGCAACATTAATAAACGAGGAAAAACCGGCAGGAGTTTATGAAATAACTTTTAATGCAAGTAAACTGGCGAGCGGAGTTTATTTCTATAAACTAACAACATCTGAATTTCAAGAAACAAAACAAATGCTGCTCCTTAAGTAATAAATCTACTCATAACATAACAATTGTTGGGGCTTTCGTAAATGCTTTATAACGATATCAGTTTCAAAAAAATGTTTTCAACCGCTGAAGTATCCTCTTTACCTTTAAGGGGAGAAATTAAAAAAAAGTATAAATGGGATCTCACTCATATTTATAAAAATGATGATGATTGGGAAAAAGATTTCAAATGGATTGAAAATAATTTACCAGAATATGAAAAGTTTAATGGTTCTCTCTCAAAGAGTGCAGATGATCTTCTTCATTGTCTTCAGTTTGATGATTCTATCGGTATAAAGCTTGAAAGATTATACCTGTATGCAATGCTTTGCAAAGACAGCGATATGCGTGTCACAAAATACCAGGCAATGGAAGAGAGAATTATAAGTCTCCATTCAAAAGTTTCTGCTGCCGGTTCATATATAAAACCAGAACTGCTGCAAATACCAGATGAAAAATTATGGGAAATGGTAAACTTCAGATCTGAACTTCGGGTTTACAGGCATAATATTGAAGATTTGCTAAGAACAAAAACTCATACTCTTTCAAAAGATGAGGAGGAGTTACTTGCTCACGCTTCCGAAATTGCACAAGTTCCTTATAATACTTTTTCAATGTTCACAAATGCAGATATAAGATTTCCAATTATTAAAGACGAAACAGGGAATGAAATAGAAATTTCTCATGCCAGATATTATGCAGCAATGTATTCTAAAGACAGGGATTTTAGAGAGCGTGCTTTTAAAAACTATTATAAGCCCTACTTACAATATGCAAATACATTTGCTTCACTGTTCAATGGTAATTTGAAAACAAATATCTTCAATTCAAAAGCAAGAAAATATAAGAATGCCCGGGAAGCTGCTTTGGACAGATTTAATATTCCTGTTTCAGTTTATGATAACTTAATTAATACCGGAAATAACAATTTAAAACCACTTCACAGATGGGCAGCAATAAAAAAAGAATTGCTGGAAATTAAAGAACTTCATCCTTATGATGCTTATGTAACTGTTTTTAATGATTCACCTATTGATAAATATCCTTATGATAAAGCTAAAGAAATTGTTTTTGATTCATTGAAACCTTTAGGCAAGGAATATTTAAATATTCTTAAAACTGCTTTTGACAACAGGTGGATTGATGTTTACGAGACACAGGCAAAGAGAAGTGGAGCTTATTCTTCAGGGACAACTTTTGGTGTGCATCCTTATGTTCTTTTAAACTGGACTGATCTATTGAATGATGTTTTTACCCTTACACATGAAATGGGACATAATATGCACTCTCATTTTACGGGAGTTTCACAACCTTTTCCTTACGCAAACTATTCAATCTTTCTTGCAGAAGTCGCATCAACTTTCAATGAATCGCTTTTGCTTGATTATTTTATCTCAAATGCTTCCTCAAAGGGAGAGAAGCTTTACTTCCTTGAGAAATATCTAAACAACATTAGCCTCACTTTTTACAGGCAGGTGATGTTCGCTGAGTTTGAGATGACAGCTTATGAAAAAACTGAAAGTGGAATTGCTTTAACACCAGATTCACTTAATGATTTATACGGTTCTCTTTATCAGAAATACTGGGGATCCGAAATGGTTGTTGATGAGGAAGAGCATTTTACCTGGGCAAGAGTTCCTCATTTTTATTATAATTTTTATGTTTACCAGTACTCTACTGGTTTTGCGGCATCGGAAGTTCTCTCAAAGAAAGTAAAATCAGATGGTGAGTCTGCTGTAAAAAAATACCTTAATTTTCTTAAAGCTGGCAGTTCAGATTATTCTTTAAATATTCTTAAAGCTGCTGGAGTTGATATGAGCTCACCTGAACCCGTTTTAAGTACAGCACAAAAAATGAACGAACTGCTAAATGAAATTGAATCTTTAATTTAGTTGCTAAGTTGTTAAGTTATTAAGTTTGAGATTATAATTTCTCAGGAAATAAAAGGAGGTCTCCAAATGACGTTTGAAACATTTGAAGAACTAGAAGTTTGGAAGTTAGCAAGGCAACTCAAGAAAGAAATTAGGGAATTAGTAAAAAAATTTCCTTTTGATGAGAAATATAGATTAACTGATCAAATAATCAGAAGCAGCAGATCTGCTGGCTCAAATATAGCTTAAGGTTTTGGACGATTTCATTTTAAAAACAATTCAAAATTCTGTTTGAACGCAAGAGGCAGTTTATTTGAAACCCTTAATAATTTAATAGATGCTTTTGACGAAGAATATGTTTCTAATAAAGAGCTGAAATATTTTAGAGAGAAAGTTTTGCATTGCATCAAGGTTCTTAATGGATACTTAGCTTACTTGAAAAAACAAACGGTGGGTTAATAGTTATTAAGTTATTGAGTTATTAAGTTGGAGATGTTTGATTCAGAAAAATAAAAAAGAAATTCAAAATGAACATTAAATAACTTAATAGTCTAATAACTTATTAACCTAATAACCTATTAACCTATTAACTTAGTAGCTTAAACATGAAAATATATTCTAAAAAAGATTTAAATGAATTTCTTCAATCATTGACTTATGACGATATAAGTTTAATTCCCACCAAAGTATCAAGAATAAAATCAAGAACAGAAACTTCCACCAATTGTGAATTCTTAAATATCAAACTCAATCTTCCAGTTATTTCAAGTCCGATGGACACAGTTACAGGACTTGAAATGACAAAAGAGCTTTCAAGGTTAGGATGTCTCGGAATACTTAACAGGTTTGATTCTTCTCTTGATGAACTGTTAAATCATAGACAGGAAAATGGTTTGGTAAAGGCTGTTTCAATTGCAGTAAGCACACCGATGGAAATGATTGAAAAGCTGGCTGAAAAAAAATATATAATCTGCATTGATACAGCAAATGCAAACAACTGCGCAGTATTAAATAAATCAGAAGAGATAAAAAATAAATTTGATGTCCCTATTATAGTTGGTAATATTGCACATGGTGCAACTCTGCAGCAGCTTGAAAATGCAGGAGCAGATGCTGTAAGAGTTGGTATAGGAAGCGGAAGTGTTTGCACAACGTCTGTTCAAACAGGAATTGGAATTGGACAGGTTTCTTCTTTACTTAATGTTTACTTTGCGAAAGAAAAATCCAGACTCAAAATAAAGATTATTGCAGATGGAGGAATTAAACATCCTGGTGATGTTGCAAAAGCTTTAGCTTTGGGTGCCGATGTTGTAATGGTTGGAAGAATGTTTGCAGGAACAAGAGAAGCTCCCGGAGAAGTTATAAGATACCAGGGACAGCTTTGGAAAAAATACAGAGGGTCTGCTTCTTTTGGTGTGAAAATGAGAAATGAATTTATTGAAGGTGAAGAAACAATGGTTGCCTACAAAGGTGCGGTTAAAAATGTAGTTGATAATACTTCAGATGGTCTGAAGAGCACAATGAGCTATATGGACTGCTTTACTATTGATGAGTTGAGAAATGTTGATACTTTTGCTGTGTTGAGTAATAGTTCTTATTTAGAGAGACTACCAAGGATATAAGTTCGATTTTTATTAGAAGGGGTATTTATGAAAAATATTGTCTATTTAATGTTAATTTTTATAATTAATCAATCTATCCAATCTCAAACTAATTCTACTAATAATCTTAATAGTGATTATGAAATAAGTAATCGAGTATATACTACTTTGTCCGCTGGAATTCACTGGGGTGATGGAAGATTAATAGCTAAACCAATAATATTTTTAGGTTTAGGTTATTATTTAACAAATGGGTTATCGTTAAAAATTGAATATACGCCTGTAGTAGTAAAAGCCAAGAATAACAGTTATCCATTATTTAGATATAAAGGTAAAGAACTTCAAAAAGGTGATGAGGTAACTATTGAAGAATACTTTTGTTCCCTGGAAGGGAAAATTTTTAATAATGTTTGGCTGGATTTTGGTATAGCACCAGAAAATTTATTTAGCATGAAAATTGGCTTAAAATATAATTACCACTTTAATGAAAATATTTTGATATTTGGTGAGTATAGTTTACTTCTTGTAGGTCAAAAACTAACCTATAATTTTAAAGGCGATGTTTTTACTAATAGTTCAATTCTGATAGGATTAAATAATTTATTCTTTTAAAGAACTATATATCTGAAGTAATTAATTCCTTCATCTCCTCTTCAAAAACTTCTTTCCTAACATAAAAAATAAAATATCCTTCTTCTTTAAGTACTTCTTTATTATCCAATGTAAAGCTGGCACTATATGAAGCAATTAAAATATTGGTATAAAGATTATAAATAATTACTTCTCTTGAATCAGCTTTAATTAAATATTTACATCCACTGTGTTTGATAGCAGGGAATTCCTCACTAAACTTTTTACTTTTATAATTTGACAAAGGATTGGCTGTTTTTAATAATAAGCCTGAATGAATCTTCATTCGATAATAATTATCAGATTCCATTATTGTTCCCTCTTTGCCCTCAAAGATGGTTTTAAATTTTTCGTTTACATCCAGTTTAATTCCACCTTGTCGCTTGTAATTATCCAGATAAGAGAAAAACTTTTCAATTTGTGGAAGCTTAACTGAATCTAATGTAAGGTTTGTTACATATTCTGCCTCACCAGAATAAGTTAAATATAAATTAAGGTAGGATTCGATTCCGAATTCTTCCATAAGAAATAAATTGTACAAAGCAGCAACAGGATAAGTAAGTGAAGCATCTTCGGATAGAAATTCTGCTTTGGTTATGATTGAATTAAAAGGAATGAATTTACTCTTTTGAAGAAAGCATCCAATATCAAGCAGAACATTTCTTCCCAGTCCACCTCTTCCACCAACGGCAGTTGCAAATCCTTCCTGTAAAAATGGAATAGTATAAAGGGGAATATTTTTTAATCTGAAATTAATAAGGAGGTGAGCTATTTCGTGAAAGTGACAGTTGTATGTTGTTATAATTTCATCATAAGCTAAAATATAAATTCCTCTTGTGTTAAAGCCGCTTACCTTTTCAATCTCATCAGCATCTTTGCAAAAAATGTAATTTATTTTTCTTTTCTCAAGCAGCTTTCTTTCTGATTCGGGGACTTTTAATAAATCAAGCATTATATCAACAAAATTATCTAATTGCTGTTTTGAATAATCATTAAATAAAGAAGGATCGCTTAAAAATATTCTGAAGTATTTTGATTCTCTTTCTTCCAAGTTTCTTGTAAAATAAGATGAAGGAGAAATAAGTTTTTCATCTTTAAAGAAAAAATCTTTAGAGTAATTATTCTCGTTAATATTAAAAGTTGCTTTTGTAAAATCATCTTCTAATTGTTCGTACAATATTTGGTAAGTTAATTCTCCCTTCTTTACTTTCTCTTTTACTGTCCCATCAATATCATAAGAAATAAGAAATTTGTTTTCAAATCCTTTATAGGTTATTTCAAATCGGTTAGATTTTTTCAAGTCATTTGGATGAAGATATGAAGATAAATCTGTTTCATCTTTTATCAGAGCATCAAAGAAATTTTTTATTTGTGTTGATTGGGAATTTATCTCAGCGGTTAGAAAGAATAAAACTAAAGTAAGTAGTATGAACATTACAAAACTCCTTAATCTTCAATTTAAAATAAAAATAGTAGGGACAGCATAATATGCTGTCCCTACATGTTACAATTTTATTTTCTTTAATCTAAGGGAATTACTAACAACTGAAACAGAGCTTAAAGACATTGCCAATGCTGCAAAAATTGGATTTAGTAAACCAAATGCTGCGAGTGGAATTCCAATTACATTATAAATAAAAGCCCAGAAAAGATTTTGTTTTATAGTTCTCAAAGTTTGTCTTGATAGTTTTATTGCTTTGACGACATTTCTCAAATCATCATTTATAAGAACAATCTCTGCTGTTTCAATTGCTATATCCGTTCCTTTCCCAATTGCTATTCCAATATCACTTTTAGCCAGGGCAGGAGCATCATTTATTCCGTCTCCTACCATTGCAGTTATTCCATATTCCTGTTGGAATTTTTTAATAGCATTTGATTTCTCTTCAGGGAGAACCTCAGCTTTAAATTCATCAATACCAATTTTTTCTGCAATAGATTTTGCCGATTTAAAATTGTCTCCTGTAATCATTATAGTTTTTATTCCCATCGATTTAATTGAATTGATTGCTTCTATTGAGAACTCTTTTAGCTCATCGTCTATTCCGATTACTCCTTTTAACTGATTATCAACTGCAACATAAACTGAAGTTTTAAAATTATCCGAATTCATTTCAGAATTATTAAGAGGAAAGAGGTCAATATTTTTTTCAAGCATCAGTTTTTTGCTGCCTGAAATAATTTTTTTGGAATCAATAATTCCTTCAACTCCTTTTCCAGTTATACTTAAGAATGATTCCGGTTCAGAAATATTAATCCCTTTTTCTTTTGCAAATTCACAAATTGCCCGACCGATAGGATGTTCAGATTTTCTTTCAAGAGAAGCAGCATACATTAAAAAGTCATCTTCATTTATATCAAAAGTCTTTATTTTGCTTACGACCGGTTTCCCTTCAGTTAATGTTCCTGTTTTATCAAAAACTATTGCTTTCATTTTATGAACTAACTCAAGCACCTGACCATTTTTAATTAAGATGCCATTTTGAGCGCCTTTTCCTGTTCCAACGATTATTGCGATTGGAGTTGCAAGACCAAGGGCGCAAGGACAAGCGATAATTAAGACCGCAACAAAATTTATTAAAGAAGAGTTAAAAGCATTATCTCCGCCAATGAAAAGCCATGCAGCAAATGTAATAACAGCAACTCCTATTACAACAGGAACAAAAATAGACGCTACTTTATCTGCAAGCTGCTGAATAGGAGCTTTTGAAGATTGAGCTTCTTCCACAAGTTTTATAATTTGTCCCAGTACAGAATTATCACCTATGGCAGTAACTTCAAAATCAAATGAGCCGGTCTTGTTTATCGTTCCACCAATTACATTTGAGTTAATATTTTTTTCAACAGGAAAGCTTTCACCTGTAACCATTGATTCATCAACTGCAGAAAATCCCGAAATAATTTTTCCATCCGCGGGAATTCTTCCTCCAGGTTTTACAATAACTATATCGCTGGTTTTCAATTCTTCTATCTTAATAAGTTTTTCTTCATTATTAATTTTTACTAAAGCAGTTTTCGGTTGAAGCTCAATTAATTTTTTAATCTCACTTCCCGTTTTTCTTTTTGCACGATTTTCAATCCACCTCCCGAAAAGAATAAGAGTTATAATTGTTGCAGTCATGTCAAAATAAACATGAGGTATTTCATGATGATTTATTATTTCTGGAAAGAGTATTGCAGCAGCACTGTAAAGAAATGCCGCTCCTGTTCCGATAGCAACAAGAGAATTCATATCGGCTGTAAAGTGTAAAAGGTTTTTCCAGAAAATACTGAAGAATCTTTTTCCTGAAATAAAAACAACAGGAGTAGTAAGGATTAACAATATTTTATTAATGTTTTCCCGGGATAAAGATATAAATTGGGAGAAGCCATCAAACATAATTCCCATATTTAAAATTAAAATAGGAATTGTAAGAATAGCCGAAAGAATTAAATCATTTCTTAAACCTTTTTCATAGTTACTTTCAATATGTTTATCTGAGGATTTTAATTCATTTTTTTTAACATCTGCTTGAAGAGGAGAAATGTCAATCTTATAACCTGCATCTTCCACTACAGATAATATTTTTTTGATGTCAGCTTTTTCAGGATCAAAACCAAACGAGGCTTTTTCAGTTGCAAAGTTTACATTCACATCTTCGATTCCATCTACTTTGCTTAAAGCTTTCTCAATGCGAGCAATGCAGCTTGCGCAAGTCATACCTTCAACGGGCAGAGTAATCCTTTTAAATTCCATTTTTTGATTTTTTAATTCATTCATAATTTAATTCCTAAATGCTTTGGTCGTCCCGACTTGTCCCGCAGAGCGGGATCTCGCAAAACGGTGATTTCGGGATTCTGAACCACCAATGAGATGCTGAAATAAATTCAGCATGACAATAAATCAATTTTCCGAAACTGAGTAACCAGCGTTATTAATTGCTTTCTTTATCTCCTCACTTGTAACTTTAGTTTCATCATATTCAACTTCAGCAGAACCGATTGAAACATCTTTTATCATTAAAGGCAGTCTCATTAATTCTTTTCTTACCGCCATTACGCAATGTCCGCAGGACATTCCCTCAATTTTAATTTTTTCTTTAATCATTTTTTCTTTCTTAAAAAATTTTTTTATAACGATGTAAAAATAGAAAAGACTTCAGGCAGGAGTGTTATATTTAATTAATAATATTGTTCAGAATTTAAACAGGCTATTTTACTTTATCTATCGGCAGGCGCTTTTTTTCTCTAAGTTTTTTGAAATCCGAAGGAGTAAAACCTGTGATTTTTTTGAATTGATTTGAAAGATGCTGAACACTGCTATATCCAAGCTTGTAAGATATTTCGCTAAGTGTTAACTCATTATAAACCAACAGTTCTTTTGCTTTTTCAATTTTCTGGTTAATAAAATATTTCTCAATTGTAATTCCTTCCTTTGAAGAAAAAAGAGAACTGATATGCTGATAGCTCGTATGAAATTTATCAGCAAGATATTTCGAAAGACTAACTTTCTCAAGCATTTCCGGATGATAATAGATAAGATCAATTAAAGCTATTTTAACTTCTTCTATAAGCTTTGCCTGTTTATCCCCGAGCAGTTCAAATCCATTCTCTTCAAGAATTTTATTTATCTCAACCAAATTAATCTCTTTGTTTGAGGATATTTTTACTTCACCAAGTTTAACATCTTCAACCTGGTAACCAATTTTTTCAAGCTCTTCCTTTACAACTCTAATACACCTGTCGCAGACCATATTTTTTATATGTAAAATTTTTGATTCCATTGTTCTAATTCTGAATAAAAAAAACTATTTTTAATTTAATCTGAATTTAAAAATATCAAATAAATAATTAAGGAATTAGTCAATGAAACGGAATCTTTTTCTAAGTATCATCTTACTTCTTTTAAGTTATAATTTATCTGCTCAGAAAAAAGCTTTTACTATTGAAGACTTATATAAAGTTAAAAATGTAGGTTCTCCTGTTATATCTCCAACCGGAAACAAAATAGCTTTCACAGTTACAGATTATAATTTAGAAGAAGGAAAATCAAACAGCGATATTTATATCCTTTTTCCTGATGGTGCTACTGAAAATATTTCAAATAAAGATATGAGCGAAACAAATCCTTTTTGGGTTTCGGATAATGAACTTTATTTTCTTTCCAAGTCACAGGTTTACCGTTATACTTTTAATGATAGAAAAACAGTACAGGTTACTGATTTTGCAACAGGAGTTTCAAACCCTTGTTTAACACCCGATAAAAAATCTATTGTATTTATTTCAGATATTTTTCCGGAATGCGGTGCTGATAATTTCTGCAGCAAAAAATTATCTGAATCTTCTGAAAATGGTCCTGTGCAGGCTTATATGACTGATGAACTGATGTTCAGGCACTGGACTGAATATATTGGAGAAAAGAAAAGCTGTCTTATTTCATACAATATTGAATCGAATTATTATCAGCTGCTTGCAGAAAGTCCTTGGCTATCTGGTAACTTTATGCTTGGCGGAGATATTAAATTCACTATTTCTCCTGATGGAAAAGAAATTTGTTATATGTTTAATCCCGATTTGAATCTTGCTGCTTCAACAAACTCAGATCTTCTTGTGCTTAACATTGCGACACAGAAAACAACCAACCTTACAAAAGAAAATAAAGCATGGGATGGTTATCCTCTTTATTCCCCAAATGGATTTTTTATTGCTTTTAAAATGCAGACAATCGCTGATTATGAAGCCGACAGGTTCAGACTTGCTGTTTATAATAGATCTACAAAAAAAATTGATGTATTAACAGAAGATTTTGATTATACAATTAATGATTTCTGCTGGGGAGAAGATTCTGAAACACTCTATTTTACCACCGATAAAGAAGGTTATTCTCCTCTTCATAGTATAAATATTCATTCAAAAGAAATATCGCCGATGACTGGAAAGCAGTCAATCTTTGGTTTTGATATTACGCCTGATCAAAATACAGTTTACTATTTGGCAAGAGCAGTTCATAAACCAGGAGAATTGTATAGAATTACTAAAGATAATTTAATTCAGCAAATGACTTCAATGAACCAGAAGCTTCTTGATGAAGTTGATGTAAGACCTGCAGAACAGATGTGGGTTGAAGGTGCGGATGGAAAAAAAGTACATGTATTTATCGTTAAGCCCCATAATTTTGATGCAGGCAAAAAATATCCTCTTATTCTTAATGTTCACGGAGGTCCACAATCTCAATGGATGGATTCATTCAGAGGTGATTGGCAGGTTTATCCGGGTTGCGGTTACATTGTAGCTTTTCCAAATCCGCATGGTTCAACAGGATATGGACAAGATTACACTGCTGCAATATCAGGAGATTGGGGAGGAAAAGTTTATGAAGATGTAATGAAAGTAACAGATGCGCTTGAACAGCTTCCTTATGTTGATAAAGAAAGAATCGGAGCAATGGGTTGGTCTTACGGCGGATATATGATGAATTGGTTCCAGGCAAAAACAAAAAGATTTAAATGCCTTGCTTCAATGATGGGAGTTTATGATCTTGAATCAAAGTGGGGTGCTACTGAAGAATTATGGTTTCCAAATTGGGATTTGAAAGGTCAGCCATGGAATTCTGATAACTACCAGAAATTTTCACCCTCAAACTTTGCAAAGGATTTTTCAACACCGACTCTCATAATAACAGGAGAAAAAGATTACAGAGTTCCTTACACGCAAAGCATTCAGTATTTCACAACCCTGCAAACTTTAGGTATAGATTCACGTTTAATAATTTTTAAAAATGATGGTCATTGGCCTGACCACGTAAAATCAATGCCATTGTATTATAATGCGCATCTTGAGTGGTTTAATAAATATCTTGCGGGTGAGCCAGCACCCTATGATTCACATAAGCTAATTTTGAATATGCAGTTTGAAAAAGATTAATTTATAATTGCTGCGAAAGTTGAATTTGTGGATGCCGGAAAAAGTTTTGCTCTTTCGAATGATATATAAGCTTTTAGAAAAAAGTTATAAAAATGTTATACTTTTATTTAAAGAAGTTATTTACTTGAATGAAGTAAAATTTTATTTTTTTAATAAATAATAAAAGTAAAATGAATAGAACCATTATTTATTTTTTCATTTTTTTTACATTTCTATCTAGTTTTTCAGTCTTAAATTTTGCTCAATGCTCAGATGCAGGAGTCTGCCAGCTTGGTCATTTAGCCGACGAAAAAGAGGAGCAACTTAACATTTCTGTAACATATAAAAATGGTTACAGCGGAAAAGAAGATGATGTAAGTTTTAATTCTATCCAGTTAGAAACTACTTATGAATTATTTAATAATAGTACCGTAAAAATTCTTCTTCCTTACAATTTTAAATCCGGTCCCGGAGGAAATGTTAAAGGAATTGGCGATTTAATTATAAGCTGGACTCAAGAATTATTTTCTAATGAAGCTTCTTCATTGAATGCTTCTCTTGGTGCTAAGCTGGCAACCGGAGATGAAAATAAAGAACATTCACTTCCACAGATTTACCAGCCTGGTTTAGGCTCTAATGATTTTATCTTTACTGTTGATTATAATAATAACAACTTTGGTTTTGGCACCGGTTATCAATTAGCCGGAGGAAGAAATGACAAAGAAGGACTAAGATTGAAACGTGGTGATGATTTATTACTAAAAGCTTCCTATCTTTTTTCTTCAGAATATTTCAAAATAATTCCACAACTGATATTCATTAAGCGGCTTTCAAAATCGAGTATTCTGGATATTAATTCACCAGGCGAGAATTTTATTGAAGTTGATAAAAGTGATCAATCTCAGTTTAATCTTCTTGCTTTAGTGCAATATAATTTAAATGAAAATTATGATTTCTTTAGCGAGGTTGCTATTCCTTTATTGAAAAGAGAAGTGAATGTTGATGGATTAACGCGTACTTATACAGTTTCTTTCGGAATGCGATTTATTATCAATTAGTAAATAATGCCTCTCAGCCCGGAGGCCAGTGCATTTGTCTTCCGCCAAGAAGATGAATATGCAGATGAAAAACGGACTGCCCGGCTTTCTCACCATTATTAATAACTAACCTGAAGCCATCGTCAATTTTTAAATCTTTTGCAATCTTATTTGCAGCATCAATCATTTCACCTAAAAGTTCAGAATGCTTTTTGCTATTAAAATTATTTATTCTTGAAATTTCTTCTTTAGGAATTATTATAATATGAACAGGAGCCTGCGGATTTATATCTCTGAAAGCCAGAACTTTATCTGATTCAAAAACAATATCTGCTTTTATTTCCTTATTAATGATTTTTGAAAAGATTGTATCAGCCATAGTTAATCTCCCTTTTCAATTTCATATTTCTTCATTTTATTATAGAGGTGGCTTCTCTGAATATCAAGAGCCTCTGCAGTCTTACTGATATTCCAGTCGTTTTCATTAAGCTGCTTAAGTATAAATGCTCTTTCTGCTTTCTCTTTAAATTCCTGGAAAGAATTGCTTCCTTCAATAATATCATCAATCTTTGATTGACCTGATGCTGCAAGAAATTCTATATCGCTTCTTTTAATCTCTTTTTTATCAATAAGGATCATAATTCTTTCAATAACATTTCTTAATTCACGAATATTTCCTGTCCATGGTAAACTTTGCATAAATAAAATTGCTTCATCTGTGAATTTGACAGCGGGTTTTTTATGCTTTACTGCTATATCATTTGCAAAGTGTTTTATAAGAATCGGAATATCATCAGCTCTTTCACGTAATGGTGGAATATGAATAGGAATTACATTAAGTCTATGATAAAGATCCTCTCTGAAATTTCCTTTCTCAATCTCTTCTTTAATATTTTTATTTGTAGCTGATAGGACTCTCACATCAACTTCAATTTTTTTAGCTCCACCAACTCTCTCAATCCTGCCGCTCTCTAAAGCATGTAGAACTTTTGACTGGGCCTGAAGGCTCATATCGCCGATTTCATCGAGGAATAAAGTCCCTTTGTTGGAAAGTTCAAATCTTCCTATCCTCTGTTGAAAAGCTCCTGTAAAGGAACCTTTTTCATGTCCGAATAATTCTGATTCAATCAATTCATTGGGTATAGCAGCACAGTTGACCTCAATGAAAGGTTTATCTTTTCTCTCGCTTTTAAAATGAATTGCTCTTGCTACAAGCTCTTTACCTGTTCCGTTTTCTCCGGTTATTAAAACTCTAGTTTCAAGCGGTGCAACTCTTTCTATAATTTCAAGAATGTTTGTGATTGCTTTGCTGTTACCGAGAATTTTTCCATCGCCTGCTAACGTTTTTTTAATCTCTTTATTTTCAACAATAAGACTGGATTGTTCAACAGCATTTCTTACACTAATAAGGAGCTTATCGCGATCAATAGGTTTTTCAATAAAATCAAATGCACCAAGCTTTGTTGCTTTTATTGCATTTTCAACACTTCCATGAGCAGAAATAATTATTACAGAAAGATTTGGATTAATTTCTTTTACTTTTTTTAAGACTTCAAAGCCGCTCATCTCGGGCATTTGAATATCAAGAAGAAGTGAAGAATAATTTCCAGATGAAATTTTATTTATTCCTTCCGAAGCTATTATGGAATAATCTACACTATAATTTTCATACTCAAGAATGAATTTTATACTTTCACAAATTTCTTTTTCGTCATCTATAATGATAATTGATTTCATAGCGGATTTCCGAAATAATAAAGCGTTCGCATAACTAAAATTTGAGATGGGAGGATTGATTTATCGTCTTTCAAAAGTTTACCAAAACATTTCCCCAGGAAATTTACCTCCAGGTCACGGTAATCAATTGAAGATTGAACTTTAAAATCCTCCTCAAAAGCCTCTGTAAAATAGCCAATTAGATTTCCGAAATCAAAGGAAAGAGTCGAGTATTCAAGAAAAGCAAAGCCAAAGAAATGAGCAAGTTTATCTTTATCTCCATAATCGTCAGTTGGAGTATCATAAAAAAATCTGATCGGAAGATTTTTGTTTTTCAAATCATAAATTGAATCATCGGCTGATACAAGGGGAAAATTTAGAACAGAATTTATTAAAGGAATTACAATTGGAACTTCTCTATATGGAAGAGTTGCAGCTGATAAAGCAAGCAATGATTCTGAATAATCATTTTTCGTAAATCTTATGGTAAAATTAAAAATAGAATCTACTGAGGATAAGTCTCCCATCTCTTTTCTCAATTGATTGAATTCTCCGGATGCTATGTAAGATGATATTTGATTAACAGCTTTAGATAGATTGCTTTGCTGAGGAAAGGAAATAGAAATGATTAAAGAAAAAAATAAAATGGTTAAAAGCCTCATCGCTCATAAATGACTTTGCCGGTCTTTTGAATTAAATCTGCGAAGCCTTTTTCGACTTCTTTCAGAAAAACAAGATCAAATTTATGGAGTCCAATTATTTCATCAATCTTTTCTTTCAACTCTCTTTTTTCTCTAATGCTAATCTGATTGGTATCAACTGCTATATCATAATCAGAATTGAATGATGCTACTTCCTTTCCTCTTGAACCAAACAAGATCAGTTTTTTAGGATGAAGTTTATCAATCAAAATCTTAACAATGTTATTTAGTCTTTCGTCTTTCATGATTATTATTAGCAATATTATTTAGTGAGGTCACGTCTAAGGAGTCTGTCTCAAAACTGTCATTCCGAACTTGTTTCGGAATCTTTGGATTTGATTTTAAGCAAAATTCAGAACCTGAAACGAGTTCAGGTTGACA
>MHAF01000152.1 GCA_001802865.1 Ignavibacteria bacterium RBG_16_34_14 | reverse complement strand
ATTGAACGAAACTCATCTGTTGCCCAGCTTAATGTTGATCCACTGGGTTCTGCTCCTTTTGTCCAGTATGATGGCAAATTTTGTTCGAAACTGCCGATTTCATTTATTCCCGGAAGATCTAATTTTTGAACATGAAGATCATCCATCCAAACAGTTCCAGCAAATCTTCCCAGAGGATGTAATCTAACAGAAATTGATTTTGCAACCTGACCTACCCCGGGATCCGGAACAGTTACATCAATATAAAACTGTTTCCAGTCAAATGATGTTGCATGAGGGAATTTCAATGGGATATCACTTGCCCAGTAATCTCCGAATCCTTCATTATTTCCTAATGTTTTGTGAAACATCGGGGTTATTGCAACACTCCATTGATCTCCTACTGCTATCACTGAATCCGGTTGCAGGTTCATTCCTTTTATCCAGACGGTTATTCTTAAATTGTCTCCCGGAACAACACCAGTAAGTTCAAATCTTTTTGTTCCAACAAAGCCATCATGTGTCCCAGGCAGGTCAAATTTCAATGAATAGTTCCCATCAAACGCATATTCATCTGTTACTATTGTATTTTCATATCCGTCACTTAGTATTCCATCATTCCCTCCAATCGGCGGTAACCAGTAGAACCATCCCGTAGGTACTCCTAACTGTGTATTCCAATCCTGTCCTGCCCAGACAGGTCCAGGTCTACTTACAAATATATAATCATCTGTCCATACTGTTCCTGTTGCATCTTTTCCACCTACAAACCTGATTATTGTCGTCCACGAATCTTCAGGTAAACTTACTTCACCTACATCTGTGGTATCTGCTACCCAGCCGGTTGTGCTCGCTACGCTTTGATCTAATTCAAACTTCGTCTCACCTATCATTGTTCCGTTTTCTCTGTAGAATGTATATGTTACATACCATTTCTGATCATCATTAGCAGGATTTGTATTTACCCCGGATGTCATATAGTACATCCCAAATTTTATATCTGCATTCGCCCAATGTCTCTGTGACCATAAATCGACCATATTCTCTGACTCCCACCTTGCTGCTTCTGTGGTTACGATTTTTCTATCTTCAGAGATCTTCCCATTGAACGAAACTCATCTGTTGCCCAGCTTAATGTTGATCCACTGGGTTCTGCTCCTTTTGTCCAGTATGATGGTAAATTTTGTTCGAAACTGCCGATACTATTTATTCCACTTTGCGCTAACAAAGGGATTTGAAAAATAATAACGGATAAAAATCCTATCCACCATTTTGAAATTTTAGCAATCCTACGCATAGATCCTCCAAGAAATTAGTTGTTAATTATTTGTTGTTTAATACTGCCATTTATATTGTTATGAAAAATGTTATTTATATCTTTTAAACCTATTTGGTTCGTTATTAGTTTTTGGACATTTATCTTACCTGCGATTAATAAATCAACTGCAGGTTTGAAGGTAAAGGGATTCAAATAAGAATTGGAAATTCTTATTTCATTCTTAAATAAATATTGAAGATTTATTTTGATATTATGATCCATCGGTGCAAGCCCGAAAATTACTATTTTACTCCCTTTTCCCGCTAATTTAATTGCAAGCTCTACAGTTTCACTTTTTCCAACACATTCTATTATAACATCGGTTTGAGATTGTGTTAATTCTTTTATCTCATCAAGTATATTATTATCAGCAGAACCGAAAGCATAATCAGCACCAAAACTGATTCCCAGATTTCGCTTGAAAGGTTCGGGTTCAATCAAAATAATTTTTGCAGCTCCGGCAATTTTAGCTAACTGAACCATCATTAAACCGATAGCTCCTCCACCAATAATTATTACGGAATCACCGTGTGTTATTCCGGCCTGTTCCATACCTCTTAAACAACAAGATAGTGGTTCGGCAAATGCAGCAACCGATAAATCAAAATCTTTTGGAATACTATAGATTTGTGAAACAGGTACGATAGAATACTCAGCAAAGCCCCCGTTTAATGTAACTCCCAAAGCTTTAAGATTTTCACAAAGATTCACCTTCCCTTTTTTACAATAATCACAAAAACCACAATGTATGTTTGGATCAATTGCCACTCTATCACCAATATTAAAATTAGAATGACTGTTACCTCTCTCGACTACAATACCGGTATATTCATGCCCCAAAATAACCGGGATACTAGATGGAGCTTTTCCTTCATATATATGTTTATCTGTACCGCAAACACCACAGCAGGTTACTTTAATTAGTAACTCACTTTTCTCTAAAGTTCTCAGGGAATAATCTTCTAATACAATATTATTCACACCATTAAATACTGCAGCTTGCATATTACTTTATTATTTAGGTTTATATATCGCTGTTGATTCTCTAACAATTAGCTCAACAGGTACAAGAATTTTTTTAGAAATAGATTTTTTATTTTTTAATAGGTTAACAATCAATCTGAATGCTTCCGTACCTAATTCAATTTTGGGGACCCGGATAGTTGTTAATAATGGGTTAAGCATAAGATCGGCTTCAACATCATCAAAACCTATTAGAGAAACATCTCGCGGAATATCATAACCATTGTCTTTTAAATAATGCATTACACCAATTGCCATTGCATCATTACAAGTAAAGATTGCAGATACATTTTTATTTTTAGCAAATAATCGTTTTGCAGAATTATATCCATTTTGTCTATCAGGATATGGAGCATCAACAATAATTAAATTGTTTTTCAGAGGTATGTTTGCCTTTTCCAAAGCTTGTTTGTAGCCATTTAATCTATCCCTTACACTAGTATGTTCTATATCTCCACCAATAAAGGCAATATTCTTATGTCCCAAATGAATCAAATGATCTGTAGCTAATATCCCTCCCTGAATATTATCAATTAAAATAAGAGGATAACCATTTGAAGGAGGTATGAAGTCGATGAAGATAATTGGTAGATTATAATCAGAGAGTCTTTCAATAAGATTAATTGGAATTTTACCGGCGATAATTATTCCATCAACACTTTTATTAAGTACAAATCTTGGTAACTGGTCGTTTTCATTAAAATCAGATCTGATAGATGTAAGTAAAATATAATAGTCGTCATTTCTAGCTTCAAATTCAGTTCCCAGGAATATCCTGGTATAAAATGGTTCAGTTCGTAAAAAATGGTCATCAGTAAGAATGAATCCAATAAATCCTGTTTTTTTTGAAACCAAATCTCTTGCAGATTTGGAAGGATGGTAATTGAGGGATTTGATTGTTTTTAATACCCGGTTTTTTGTTTCAGTTGATATATGCTTACTATTATTAGTTACAAATGAAACAGTAGCAATAGAAACTCCTGCTTTTTTTGCCACATCTTTAATTGTTATACTCATAGAGTGATATTAGTTAAACGTTTAACTGAACTTAATAAAATAAATTTCACGAACCTAATTTTAATTTGAAAATTATTTCAATCAGCTCTAAAAAATACGATAATGTGATTAATACCTCAAGAAAAAATACTATTAAAAGCAGTTAAACGTTTAACGTATAAATACGAAGGATTTTCCGATGTATGCGCTTTACTTAGCTAACCAAACTTAAACAGTAGTCAAATTGAAAAATGCTTTTGTAGAGTATCATCCAAATTGATATATAATAATTAGTGGGACTGAAAAATTTTTTCACACACATTTCACACAAACTCAAGAAATGATTTAGTAATAAAAAAAGAATCCGTGAGCTGCGGTAACTATTTTAAATAAACTTCCTCATGCTGTTATGAATAACAAATTTGAGTTTTGATCCCTGCCGAAAGTAAAATTACCCGACACTTCCGGTAAAACTAATAAAACCTATAATCTGTGGTTTATTAATGCCAGTCCCTTCTCCGAGTGAAATAACGTAAAATAATCCTTAAATCTTAATTCTTATCAATACCATTTTCAAAGTAAGTTCGAATAAGCATCGGGGCTTCAACTCAGGGACTAATGGTTTTTATCTCTTGAGGAATAATTTTGCCTGTATAAGCGTCTTTCAATAGAATTCCCGGCTGCGGATAAATTTTATTGTTCAGCTTAATATTGATCATCGGCCAATCTTTTGACTTTGTAATGACTTCGATGCTATCATTATAGGCAATTATTGTTTCCTCAACTTTTACACCAGTAATTGTTGGGTTCCAGGCAAAGCCCTGTTTGTCCTGAACAACATTCATATTACCCGGATACATAACATATTCCCTGTCATCATATCCGATAGCTCCACCCTGGTGATGATTCATCCACTCACCAGGATAACCAACTTCTTCATACCATTTCTTGCATTCCTTCCAGATTGAGTTGATGACCGTTCCCGGTTTTGTAGCAGCTTCATAATACGCATTAACAATAGCAGTCTTTTCAAGTTTACTTCGAAGTTCTTCGGGTAATTGACCAAAATAAACGAAGCGGGTAACGGCAATTGGCATCCCCCATTTTTCTGCAACTACATTTACCATAGCATAATTCTTAACTTCTGCTCCACCGGGTAAAGCATGGCGGTATTTGAAGATTCTTTCATCGGCACCAATTAATAAAACAGTTGGGAAAATTCCTCTTGATCTCAATTCCGCAGCAGTTATTGCTTCTATTTCAAATTCATTCATTCCCGGTTTAATTCTCCTGCAGACTTCTGCAACCGCTTCCGTTATTTGTTCACCCAACCACCTGTACCTTTTTATTTCAGTATCGGTTAATGAATAGCGCAGCGATTTAAATGCATCTGCAACCACAATTGTACCCGGAAAATTAATATCGCTGCCAATTCTTGAAGTCCCTGCAATTTCTTTTATGATATCTCCACGAATATCTTTAACAACATTGGCTTCATACCAACTATATTGCTTTAATTCATATCCAAGATCTTTTAACTCTTCTTCCATTAATCTTCCTGCTTCACTTCCATTACAAATGCAGTACTTTTTACCATTTTTCATCATCAATAATGAAGCTGCACCGACGTCCTTATTAAGAACGATTTGTGTATTTACGAGTCCTGCAGTAATCCAGTTAACATTCCTCACCTGGGTAAATAACATTCCTTCCAGATTCTGTTCATCAAGGAATTTCTGAAGTCTCTCCATCTTCAGATTTATTTCTGCTTTTGCTTCATCCATTGAAATGAGATGGCGCAGTTCTCCCTTCCATATCAATTTTCCCAATTCATCTTTTCCATTATTTTTCAATTCATGGTTCTGGCAAGAGAACAACGCTAATGATAAAATTACCAGCATCACCAGGTTTACAGTTTTCACAGGATTAATCCTCCTAAAAAAATTCTTAAAATATTACTTGCATCCACCCTTTTAGTCATCAGTTTTCATTTTCAATATTTAATTTTAAAAGATATTAATCTTCAACAAGTCCTAATTGATTTTCCTTTGCATAATCGTAGTCTCCTACAAAAATCCACCAGTTACTTAACAATTTTTTATTATAAGAAATATTATTATTTCTTCCGGGTATATTCTGCATCCAGTAAATAAACCAATCTAAGGAATTGCAATTCCATCGCTGGCAATTAATGTAGATTTTTCCCCCCGTTCCATCGGGATTCCAATCTTCTATATCCGTCCAAACATAATTTTTATTCTTCCAGTCGTAATCTTTTTCACCGTTTGGAGGATAATGCGCCCAGCCGCAACCCGGATTAATAATTTTATGAGATACATCACTGCCAATGAATTTACCCCAGAATAGCAGCTTACTCCATTCCTCTTCAGGTGTTTTATCTCTGCCGTCAATGTTATTTAGCAAAGCCTCAATTTGGTGCATATGGTCCTCAATTGCTTCAGATAACCCGCGCTGATAGTTGTAATGGTATACTGTATAACTTTTGCTGAATACCTGTAAATCATTTTCATCCCGGTCGCTATTGCTGACATCTCCAAAAGGTGATGACATATTTGATTCCCACAGATCAATCACTCCGCCGTGGTAACCCCATATCCAAACTTCATTTACATCTTCATCTTCAACCCAGTATTTAATATTTATTCTTTCCAAAATCTTTCTATAGTCTGTTATTGGATGTTGGTGACCATCTTTCTCATAAACAGGAAGAGGCTCAAGGAATTCAATGACCTTGACTACATTGTATTTGAGAGACGGGACTGCAGTTGTATCCTTATAACCATGATATTTGGATCCGCTTTCCAGAGTTTGAATGATTCTTTGAGTAATACTATCAGTTTTATCTCTTGTAAATTTTAATGACTCACCAAAGTCTCCGGTAATTTTTTTGTCAATATTATCTCCGTCCACCGGAAAATATTTAATTACAATCACCGGGATATTAAATGGTTCATCTATCTGAGCAAATAATTTTAAGCCCAGTAATAGGTAAAAAGGAATAAAAAATATAATTCCGGATTTTTTCAAAACATTTTCCTTTAATCTTTAAATTCAATAATGATATTATGTTTATAGAATTTGTCATTATCTTTACCGGGGATTGTGAACTTTAATCCATTATCCAATTCAGCCCCATCTAATTTCTTAATATATTTTTCACCAACAACACCAAGCTGGTATGAAATATTACCCAAACCTTCTACTGTTGTAATTAGTTTATTCTTTTCAAATTCTTGAGAAATTATTTTAAGACCTCTGTTTGTTTGTCCATATTCTGCACCGTCAGTTGATATTAAATAAATTTCAGGAATATTATTTAAGCCGATATTTAATGTTGTTTCCCCTGGGGGAATATCTAATTGGAACTTGTAAACAGAAGACTGCGAATCTTCAATCTGTTCATATCTGATGTGCCGAAGTTCTTTTTGAAGATCGCCCTCTTTTTTAGAATCAAAATATGCTTTCATATCAATTAATTTTTTTTCTGGTCCAAAGGAAGGTTGAAATAGTAATTTTAGAGTATCTTCGCCAACATTATTTATTATTAATTGTTTGCCTGATATTTCATTTTGATACGTGATAGTAATGTTATCTCTATTAATTAATAAACTTCCGATTTCAACTTTAGTCCAATCTGCCGGAATATGTGGCTCAAAAATAATAGTATTATTTGGAGCATCCAGTTCAATTCCTAGTAAACCTCTTAGCAGCGGTTCCATAAACCCTGTAGCAGAAAATCCCTGATCATGGTAAGCTTCAGCAAGTTTGTAATTAATTCTTCCTGAAAAAACTTCCGGCATAACACCTAATCCATAATCAAACATATGTTGAATTGTGGAAAGCAATGTGTTATATCCCGATAGGTTAAAATTATATTTGAACTGAGCAGTTCCAAACAGCGATGAAATAAATGGCCATACAGCGCCATAATTATAGTTAACCGGATCGAACAACTCTGAGTCAGTTGAAAGTGAGCGGATACCCCAATCGGTACAAAGATTGTTATCATTGTACGATTCCAAACACTTCAAGGTATGCTCTTTGCTTAATAATCCCCATTTCATTGCAATTGATGACCATGGAGTTTTCTCTTCAACCTGCTGCCCATCTTCAGATGCAGCATGAGAATAAAGTCCGGTTTTATCCATCCAGAATTTTTCCTCGAGCGAGGAGAGAGCTTTATTTAATTGATCTTTAGTTTGTGTTTGTAATTCTTTGTCACCGACTGCTTCTGACATATTCAAAACTTCTTTAATTGCCTGCGTCCATATAGAAGAAGTATACATATCAGCATACATATGAACATATTTACCAAACTCCAGAGCACCAAGCCCGGCACCTTTAAGGTCCATTAAACCATCATTATCACTGTCTTTTCTTAAGCACCAATCATAAGCTTGTTTGATAGAATTCCAACTCTCCTTTATGAATTGCAGGTCTGCGCTATGTCTATAGTAGTCCCCGATTGAAACAAGATACCACGGTGTAGTATCAGCATGGTTATATCCATAATGGTAATCATTCCACCAATCAACTAATCCTTCACTTTGTGAAAGCTCGTGAGCCATTTTCCCTATATTTTTATTCAAATCATCGGGCGATTTTTTTCTGATTGGAAAGTTATCCTGCCGCTGCCATTTCTGCGTGAACTTAAGAGCGTCTTTCACAGTAGAGAAATCCTGAAATGAAATCATTGGCAAGCTGTTGATGAAAGCATCACCACCAAAGAACCATGAAAATCCGGGTCTTCCTCCACTGCCCGATAAACCATAACCTGCAACCATTCCATTACCCAGGTTCTGATTATAAACCATAAGATTGTGCAGCATAATTTTCCCCCACTGGAATGCAAGGTTAAGTTTTTCTACCGGTGTAATGATATTAAGAGTAGATGTAAGAAAATCTGAATAGTGCTTATAATTTCTTTCATACAATTTTTCCGCATTCTGTTGAATAGAGTTGTAATATGTTTTCAGCGAGTCATATTTCTCACCTAACACTCCCGCAATTACAATTGGGATAAAATGATTATTGCTTTCTCCCGGCTGAATTTCTATTTTGAACTGAAGAGGATTATCTGCAAACATATGCGCCGGAGGAGCAGTCATCATTTTCCCCAGAGGAGAACCGCAAAGAAAAATTGCTCTCTGCTGGCCTTCCGATATGACGTATGCTTTTACATCATTATCCCAATAGCTGTATTGCCCACCAATACCCGCAGGCCATTGCGGCTGCATTACAGGTATAAAACTTGGTACTATAGTTAGTGGTTCAGTTGTGAAAACATCAAGAAGAATTAAAGCCCCTCTTTCCTCAACAGGAACTATAATTATTTCTTTAACAGTGAAGGATTCATAAGCAAAGGTTAACGTTGTTGCCTCGGGTGTAACATCTATAGTACGGACAATATCCTTTGCTTTTATTGGTGTTGTTGAACTTCCAAGGAAAAAGAGGATCTCGAAGTTGCGCAATGGTTTCCAGGGCCAAACCCACATTTCAAACGACCCATCCTCAAAACCCATAAGAGCTGCTTTCCTGCCAATCTTATCAAAGTACTGAGTTGGCTGTGCAACACGGCTTAACAGAATATTGCTTTTCTTAAGCTCAAACTTTTTAATAAATCCGTTGGATTGAGAATAAATGTTTGATAAAAGAGGCAGAATCAAAATCAACAGTAACAATAATTTTTTCATAATTTTTTTAGATATGTTTAGTTATTCACAGAACTTACACAAGTTGTTATTTTAATAGCCACGCGCTTCATCATAAACCTTCGATAATTACATAATTGTTTAAATTGATATAATTTTTTTAAATAGAGTTTCTATTGGATTAATGATAATGTCATTAATATTATTAATTACAATATTAGGTGGCCAAACAGATGAAAGAGTAAAGAATTGATTTAATTTCTCGTCTTCATTTTCAGGAAATCCACTCCAATTCTCTGAAGTCATCACTAAAAGGAAAGCTTGAGCGTTAGGAAATTCTGATTTAAGTTTAGTTTCACGTTTTCTAAAGTCATCTTCCCAATTATATCTGTTCCATCCTAGTTGGGTTTTACACTCTATTATGCAAGTAACCTCATCGTTTTTCCAAACAGAAATATCTGGTCTAATAGCACCTCTTTTTTTCCTGATTTGTCTTTCAGAATGAATTTCCAATTTGGTTGAATACATTTCACAATATAATTTAAGATAGAATACTACTGTTTCGACAAAAAAATCAGAACCAGCTAAAAGGTATCGTTTGTTCAACAATTCTTTAATCTTATTCTTTCCATCATAATAAGACTTCATACGTAATAGTATTACTTTTGATATTTCATTTCCATTTTTTGGGATTAAATAATTTGATTTGATATGCAAGTATAAATCTTGCAGCAAATCAACTTCATTTTCAAGTGATTTCCTATATTCTTTTTCTATCTCTGTAAGATTCATTTGCTATCCTTTACTTATACTTAGCACCTAACTTCAATTATTCATTTGATTTTCTATATTTATCAATCAGGACTCTTGCCATTATAGAATCCCAGATATAATTGCTTGGGCAGTTTAGCACATCGTTATCGGGACTAAAAGATTCCCAGAAATTATGATTCTTTGAGAGTTGAGTTGTAACTGCAAGCATCATCTTATCGGCGAGTTCTGAAGCAATTTTATCATATCCATAATTCTTTAATCCATTTAAGACCATATAATCCCACAGCAGCCAGATAGGACCATTCCATTTGCAGCAGTAATCCACATAAGGGCTATACCATTCTTCATCAGCAGCAAGTGTAGGAACCCCATACTTTCTCCAGAATTTATTAGTATCAGTAAGCTTTTGAATGAGTTTTTCGGCTCTGTCTTTCGGTGCAGCTTCAGCCCAGAGAGCAAGGAATCCTATGATTTCCTGCTTACGCAAATCTCTTGTTAAAAATTTAAATGAATGATCTTCTTTATTTATTGAATAATAAAATTCAGTTTCAGAATCCCACATTCTTTCATTAACCAGCTTAACTATTTTTTCTGCTTTAGCTTTCCATTGATTAGATTCATCATTCAATCCCAATTCCTTAGCCATAGATTCAAGCGAGCGCATCTCTTTAATTATCATCAGGGTTAAATCAACGCACTCAAGCTCATCTGAAATATCCTCTTTATCTACATTAAGATATCTTTCAGCAGAAACCTGAAAGACAGCATTATACCAGTCGCGCACATTTTCAATTATTCCATACGGACCCCATTCAAATGTACCATCATGGTCAAGGTCGCGGTTTTCCTCAAGCCATTTGACATACTTTGTTCCTGAACTATAAGCATCACCAAGGAATTTTTTATTCTTACTTACTTTATAAATCTCCCAGTTTATCCAGCTAAAAAAAGGAGCCGATGTGGTAGACATATCCTTCCCAAGAACCTCACTAAAGTGGGGATAGTCCTGAAGTCCTCGTGGTCCGTGACGATAGGCAATCAACCCATCATCACGCTGCTGTTCTATATAAACATACTGCGATTCTTCGGCAGATTGAGGATCGAGATATGCATAAGCAAGCATGCTTAAGGATTCATGTAAGACCTGATGCCCATGTCCCCATCCCCAAAGCGGCTGCCGGGAAAACACATAAAAGTTGTGAGATGTTTTGCCTGCAGGGGGAAGCATACAACCTCTAACCAGATTAAAAGCACCGAGGTAAACAAGTTTTTCATCCGGATTAGAAAAATCTATCCTTGGTATATTTGAAAATAACTGAACATTTGCATCTACGTACTTTTGAAGTGATTCGGTTGTTAGCTTATTGATTTCAGTTACGAGGCTATCGAGGCTTTCATTCTGATCCTGCCAGCCCCTGAAGTAACGCATATTTTTTTCTTCCCCAGCTTTAAGAGAGAATTTATAATGGAGTGAAACGAAATTAACAAATCCATCTTTCTTAAGATTTAAAGAATCATTTCTGTTTTCAGAATAAAAATCAGTTTTTATTGTTATATAAAAATCATTAAGATTGCCGGGATAACCGCCGTAAGAATAGGGTTTGAGACTCATGGTAAAGAAGTCTCTTGTTTCCGATGGATATGGTGCCTTATCATATAAGCTGCTGATTAATCTGTATTTGTTTTCGTGATGATTAAGAATATAACCTCCATTTTCTTTATCAAAACTTTTTATGAGCAAAGAGTCATTTCCCAATTCAAGTACAGGATAAATTTCAATATTGTGATTTATCACATCAATATTTTTTATCTGCAGATTTACCATCGCAATAGTTGAACCATACACAAAGAATGTTTCCTGAACATCTATTCCGTTAAACGGCTGATATTCAATAATAGCCATATCGGGGAATGAAGCTTTCACCACAGGTTTCTGATGATACTCTTCAATATCTCTGATTACAACCTGATTCACTTTCCAAACGACATAAAATCGTCCAGCCTGGTCTCCAGAATAATTAATGGGAAGATAACCAGAGTAATAATCCATATTATATCCTTTATCACCATACAGACGAGACCTATCCATTGCCGCGGTATAAGTTGTGTAGAGAGGATCATCTGCAGCAGCATTGATTTGCAAATATTTATCAGAGACTACTAATCGTTGAGCAATACTTATATTGTTAAGTAAAGTTGATACGATAATCAGAAAAATAAATCTGGATGCATTAAACATTTTTCAATTCCTTATTTGTAGTTCATTCAGGTCAATTAAAAATCTTGCAAGAATTCCTGCCCAGATATAAGTTTTATTCCAGCCTGCCTGGTAATCGTCTGCGCTGTAAAACTCCCAAAAATAATGATCTTTACTTAGTTGATGACTAATATTATCAAGTACTTTGTCTACCAGTTTATCAGCTTCTTTTTGATAACCATAA
>MHAF01000151.1:1801-9064 GCA_001802865.1 Ignavibacteria bacterium RBG_16_34_14 | reverse complement strand
AAAACTCTTCAAAGCCCTCTCTGATCCTAACAGACTCAGAATTCTTAAAATGCTTCAGACAAAGCCGCTGTGTGTTTGCGAAATAACAGATGTATTGCAATTAGCTGCTTCAACCGTATCCAAACATTTAAGCATATTAAAAGAAGAATGCTTTATTATTGAAGAAAAGGAAGGGAAGTGGGTCAACTATCACATAAATCCAAGCCCGGATGACCGTCGTATTTCAACAATCCTAAGCAGTCTCGATTTCTGGATTTCTGATGAGAAAATTATAATCCATGATAAGCAGAGAGTTTTAACTGTGGACAGAAATATTGTATGCAAAAAATAAATTTATTGTTTGATTTCGATATTTAACGAAATAAGACTATTATGAAGAAATTAAAAATTTTATTTGTCTGTATTCATAACAGTGCAAGAAGCCAGATGGCTGAAGCATATCTTAAAAAATATGGCGGTGATAATTATGAACCGGAAAGTGCCGGTATTGAACCGGGAAACTTAAATTCAATTGTTGTTGAAGCTATGAAGGAGGATGGGATTGATATTTCTTCAAACAAAACTAAAGATGTTTTTGAATTTTTCAGACAGGGAAAAGTTTTTCATTATGTAATTACAGTCTGCGATAGGGAAGCAGCCGAAAGATGCCCAATATTTCCCGGAGTTGTAAAAAGAATAAACTGGAGTTTTCCAGATCCTTCAACTTTGGAGGGGACATTTGATGAAAAGCTTGAAGGAACAAGAAATATAAGAGACCTGATTAAAGAGCATGTAAAAAACCTTATCAAAGAAATTGGACATATTAATAAGTAGAGAAAGAATTTTAATTGACTGGCAGAATAAAAAAATTATCATTCCTTGATAAGTATTTAACCCTTTGGATTTTCCTTTCAATGTTTACCGGAGTTTTCTCAGGTTATCTTTTCCCAAGCATTGTTGATTTCTGGAATATATTTCAAAGTGGAACAACTAACATTCCTATTGCAGTTGGTTTAATCCTGATGATGTATCCGCCTCTTTCAAAAGTTAAATATGAAGAGCTGACCCGTGTTTTTAAAAATATAAAAATCCTTTCACTCTCATTAATTCAGAACTGGATTATTGGTCCTGTGCTGATGTTTTTTTTAGCTGTAATTTTTCTCCAGGATTACCCGGAATATATGGCTGGTTTAATATTGATCGGGCTTGCTCGCTGCATTGCAATGGTAATTGTTTGGAATGAGCTTGCAAAAGGGGATACCGAATATGCTGCAGGACTTGTAGCATTCAATTCAATCTTCCAGGTTTTATTCTTTTCAGTTTACGCATATGTATTTTTAACAGTTTTACCTAACTGGCTCGGTTTACAATCTTTCAAAGTTGATATAACAATCGGGCAAATTGCTGAAAGCGTTTTGATATATCTTGGTATCCCGTTCATTGCCGGAATGATAACCCGCTTTGTAATGCTTAAAGTAAAATCCAAAGAATGGTACGAAAAGAAGTTTATTCCGAGGATAAGCCCGATTACCTTAATTGCATTACTCTTTACTATTTTAGTGATGTTCTCTCTTAAAGGAGAATACATTGTTAAGATACCGTTAGATGTAGTTCGGATTGCCATACCATTAGTTATTTATTTTGTAATAATGTTTTTTGTTTCATTCTATATGGGACGAAAAGTGGGAGCAGATTATTCTAAGACAACTACACTCGCTTTTACAGCAGCAAGCAATAATTTTGAACTAGCTATAGCAGTTGCCATTGCAGTATTCGGAATAAACAGCGGTGAAGCATTTGCAGCGGTAATCGGTCCTTTAGTTGAAGTTCCTGTTTTAATAATGCTCGTTAATGTGGCTCTATGGTTCAGGAAAAAATATTTCTTTCATGAAGAAACAATCTTGATATAATAAATTTATTAGAGGTGAGAATTAATGAAGTAAATTAAAAAGGCTGCCCGGATTGAGCAGCCTTTAGAAATTTTGATTTGAAATTAATTTTACTTCATTAAGACAAGCTTTTTAGATGCTGTAAAACTGCCGGCAGTTATTTTATAAAAGTAAATACCGCTTGCTAATCCGCCTAAGGCGGATGCATTAAAGTTGACACTATAAACACCGGCTTGCTTCTGCTCATTTACTAATGTCACTATTTCATTTCCAAGTATGTCATATATTCTTAATGTAACATACTGCGGACTGCTGATTGCATATTTAATACTTGTTACCGGGTTGAATGGATTAGGATAATTCTGATATAGTTCAAAATTATCAATTAAATTCTCATCATTATCAACTCCAGTAGCTGCATCCGGAATAAGAGTAAAATTATAATTAGAATTCAATCCTATAATATTTGTAACGGAAACCTGATGATATTGTGTTGAATTATAATTTACCATATCGGAGTAAACACGGTATTGTCCGGGTATTAACCCTGTTAAAAGATAATTTCCTCTTTCGTCAGAAATAGAATAATCAGTAATCTGGTTGTTCTCATCCATTACATAAACAGTTACACCTGCAACAGCATCGCCTTTGTCATCGTATACTGAGCCTGAAATTTCTGCAAGCCCATTACCATTCAATGGTACAACATTAAAGTTTATACCTGTAACTATCCCGTTATCCGTAACAACCACTGAATCGGCATGATGCCAGTTAAGAGTTTGTGTTCCATCATAACGGAAATAGGTAGGACTGTAAATTCCTCTTGGTATTGTTAAAAGAATATATTCACCGGGTATCATATTTATAAACTGATAAAATCCTGTTGAATCTGTTTCGGTTGTATATCTTCTGCAGTCCATTTGTAATGAAGTTGTTTTTCTGAATGCAGAAACAAATGCATTTACCGGTTCATTATCAGGATTGGTAACAGTTCCTGAAATCCCATTATTATAAACAGGTTTTGGTTCAAGAATAAAATTGATGCCTGTAATATTTCCTGTTACTGCAATCCTGTCGGCTTCATTAAATGTATTTTTATCATCAAAGAATTCCGGCAGATAGTTATGATTGAAAGGACGGGCATGTACAACTACAGTATCTCCCTCATTTAAAATAACCGAGTAATTTCCCAGAGTATCCGTAATTGTTCTTTTCATTCCATGGTGGTGTGTATTATTTCCCAGTCTGTAAACCGTGATCCAGGATTTTAAAGGATTGCCAACTGAATCAGTGACAGATCCGGAT
Organism: Ignavibacteria bacterium RBG_16_34_14; assembly: GCA_001802865.1. Classification (GTDB taxonomy): domain Bacteria; phylum Bacteroidota; class Ignavibacteria; order Ignavibacteriales; family Ignavibacteriaceae; genus RBG-16-34-14. The sequence continues at coordinate 5,891 of MHAF01000151.1, read as the reverse complement.
AATGGATAGGTAACTGGTGGAATGATGGGAGCCAAAGCTATCTGAAGATTAACGGTGTCTTCTCCATTTAAAATAAGTTTAGTTGCTGCCTGGAAGTTTGGAACATTATCATAATATTCGGCATAATATCCGAATTTCATAGATTTTATATAATAACTGCCTGCATTAACTTCACGGGAAAAGTTTCCAAGACTGTCAGTAAAAATAAACGGTACAAAATGTCCGGTTTCAGGAATGATGAAGACTTTAACCCCTCCCAAAGGAAGATTGGAGCTTTCATCGGTTATGTTACCGGATATTACTGCTTTAAGAATAGTATCAGCAAGAGTAATTTCCACCATATTAGATGGATCGCTTTCCCCCTGTTGATTTACTGCAGTAACATAATAAGAATAGGTATTACCACCTTCAACAAACTTGTCGTAAAACGTAGTATGATGAAAATGATTAACAATTTTTACAAAAGAAGTTGTATCATTTAATTCACCAAGCTTCTTGTAAATATTAAAGGATACAAACTGCCCTGAGTTATTGGTCCAGTTAAGCTTAACACGCATGAATTGTCCCCACGGAGATTCGCTTGCGGTTAAATTACTTGGCGGCTGTGGTTGAGAATAAATTACTGCCACGGAAAAAATTAAAAAAAGGAAGGTATAGATGAGTTGTTTCATAGATCTCCTCTGTTTTATTGTCGAAAAAGTACGTATTATTTTATTTAAAGACAAATATTTGACAAGGCTTGCTTAAAAAAGTTTAGTTATTTCCCAATTATTTTTCAAAAGGGAAAACTTAACCTGATTGTTGTTTATTTAATGAAGGAGATGGAATTAATATATGGAAAATACTTTAGTAGATTGGCTGATGAGTTTAAGTAAGCCGGGTGTTATTGACAGTAATAATGTCCACGGCACTGATAAAATTAAAGTTGACAGCACAAACTGTAAACATTAATTATTACTTTCATTGAAAACATATTTAAGGACTCGACTTTAACCTGTGAGGAAAAACTTGAAGGGATGCGAAAGATAAGAGATCGAATAAAAGAGAAAAAAATAGAATGGGGTAATTAATAAAATAGGGGATAGAGGTATTAGGATATAAGGACTACCGAATACCAGCACATTTAATTGCAGCGTTATTTAATCTTTTTATTACTTCAAAAGTATTTACACTGTGATTTCTCATCTTCTGATTGTACATGGGTTACTGGTTGATCATACAGAAATTGTTTATCTCACCTTTGTGAAACAAAACAACTGAATCAAAAAATTTTGTTTATACAAAGAATTATATTTAAATAAACCGACTTTTATTTTCTATGAAATCTTCAGATCCAATAAACTTACGTCTAATAAATTTCTTCGGCATCAATAAAAATATAACTGCAATGATAATTATGGTTGTGCTTATTGGTATCGGGGAAAAAATGGCTGAACGTTTCCTCCCTTTATATATTCTTGCAATCGGCGGTTCAAATTTAGCTGTAGGATTTCTTAATGCTCTGGATAATCTTTTAAGTGCACTATACTCATTTCCCGGAGGTTACTTAAGTGATAAAATAGGATATAAGAAAGCATTAATTTTGTTTACTTTAACTGCAATGCTGGGTTACCTGGTAGTTATTATTTTTCAATCCTGGCTGGCTGTTTTTATCGGTTCTGTATTATTTATTTCCTGGAGTGCAGTTTCTTTGCCTGCAGTAATGAGTTTAATATCCGGGGCAGTACCTGTAAATAAAAGAGCAATGGGAGTTACAATCCATTCTTTGGTTCGAAGAATTCCCATGTCTCTTGGTCCCTTACTTGGAGGAACAATTATTTCTGTTTATGGAACTGCTGCCGGTATAAGGATTTCTTTTATAGTTGCTTTTATTCTTGGCTTTGCAGCAATACTCGTAATTCTTTTTTTGATGGAAGATGAGACTGTTACACAAAAAAACCGCTTAAAAGATTTTAGAGGATTAAAGAGTTTTAATCCTGCCCTCAGGAATTTATTAATCTCAGATATTTTAATAAGATTTGCCGAGCAGATACCTTATGCTTTTGTAGTGGTTTGGGCTGTAAATAATATAGGAATAACAGCATTTGAGTTTGGAGTTCTGACAACAATAGAAATGATTACTGCAATGCTGGTTTATATTCCGGTTGCTTATTTTGCAGATAAATATTATAAAAAGCCCTTTATCTTTATAACATTCATTTTCTTTACAATTTTTCCAATGATAATATTTTTTTCAAGATCATTTACAGCTTTAGCTGCTGCATTTGTTGTAAGAGGATTAAAAGAATTCGGGGAACCGACAAGAAAATCTTTAATAATGGATTTAGCTCCTGATGATGCTAAAGCTGAAACCTTTGGTACATATTATCTTTTGAGGGATATAATTGTCTCAATAGCTGCAATCAGCAGTGCATTCCTCTGGAACATCTCACCTTTCACAAATTTTTTTACTGCTTTTTTATGCGGACTAATCGGAACAATATGGTTTGGGATTTGGGGGAAAGGGAGAAAGAAAAAATTTGATTTTCCAATTTTATAATTTGTACTTACATAATTTTATAATTTAGTTTAAGAAAAATTACAAGATGAAAATACTTTTTATAATTAATGATGCACCTTACAGAACAGAAAAAGCATATAATGCTCTTCGCCTTTCTATGCAGCTTCAAAAGGAATCCGCCTCAGGCGGAGAAAGCAACGAGATTCTGATTTTCTTAATGGCTGATGCAGTTAATTGTGCATTGCCAAATCAGAATGCGCCTAATGGTGATTACAATATTGAAAGGATAATGAAAGCTGTAATTAATAAAAAAGGGAAAGTTAAAATCTGCGGTTCTTGTGCAGAAACAATGGAAATTAAAAATTTACCACTTATTGAAGGTGTCGAAATAAGCAATATGCCTGAGTTAGCAAAATGGTCTATGGAAGCAGATAAGGTTTTAACTTTTTGAATAATTAACCTGGAATGCTTCAAATATTCCAAGTAGAATTTATATTTATACAATTCAAAGCTACAATACATTTATTACAAGGAAGATGACTTACCTAAATAATTTTAACTCATTTTTCTCTCTCTGTATTTTACTTTGACAAAAAGGTCGTCACAAAAATGGCGTCCTTTTTTATTTATGTGTTATATAACAAGAATTTAATGTTTACTTAATAATAATATAAAGTTAGTAAGATAAATTTTGTTTGAAATTTATTTGAAGGAAATAATATGAATTACTTGATACTTTCTAATTTAAGACAGGATAAAAAAAAATAATACTGAACTTTCCGTTAAGGAAAGAAAATGAAATAAACATTGAAACTGAGATTAGTGAAAAACTAAACAGATTTTATAAAATAACGGAAAAGTTGGGGGAGAATGAATGGCACCAGGAATATTTTCTTATCTATAATTCCTATGTTATTGAAAATGTCTGATTGACTTATTTAACTGTTCAAACCTTAGCCCTCATCTAGATTTAATAGTTAACCGCAATTTTAATTTTATCTGTCTCTTCAGACGGTTTTTCATTTCTATATTGAATATTCCTATGAACTATTATTCAAATTCAGCTCAGGCTCATCAATATTATAATTAATAACAATTTTTAGGATTAAACTTTAGCAAACAATTATTTCAATTTATTCAAAAAAATTTTGTTTATATTTTAACCAGCAAATAAGGTTGTAAATCTTTTTATTTGCGGTTTTCAATGTTATGAGATTCAATCTGAATAAAATATTTCCCTTTCTCTCAATACGTAAAAAGCTGATAATAGCCTTTGCGCTTCTATCGTCAATTCCTCTTTTTATTTTTGGCATAGTAGGTATTTACATTAGCTGGCAAAGTATGCGGGAAATTGCCGTTGAAAATCTCACCCACGATGTTGCAATTTTTAATGAACGGGCTCAGCATTTCATTTCCAATATAAATAGCGACATCATTTATCTTACAAATAATGCAACGTTTAAAGATTTCATTAAAAACAAAGAGAATGGTGAGAAGTTCAGCAATAATAATTCGCTGGTTGCATTGCAGATGCGGGATTTTATTTCAAGCAGAGGGCTGTATTACCAGGTCCGATTTATAGATTCGGAT
>MHAF01000151.1:0-1790 GCA_001802865.1 Ignavibacteria bacterium RBG_16_34_14 | reverse complement strand
ATTCAGAATTCAGAAATCCGACTCCCTTTATCAAATTATTCCAAAGGAAAAGTTGAGCGAGGGAAGTTTTAGATATTACTTTATTCTTACAGAAAAAGTTGATAAGAATACCATTTCAATTGTTCCGGCGGAATTAATTGATGAAAAAAAACAAACCATTCCGGCAATTAGTTTTGCAGTTAAAATCTATGATGATGAGAAAAATTTTTCAGGCATTTTTATTGCCGATGTTTTTGCCAAAGAATTGTTCTGGGTTTTAGAACAGAATACTCATTTTGATTATGGACAGGAAATTGTAATTGTTAACAGCGATGGAAACTATTTATATCACTCGAAAAAGAAAAAAGATTGGAACAGCCTTCTTGCTCATAAGTCGGAAGAAAGTATTATAGAAAAGTATTCGAAAGAATTTTCCTCTGCAATTTATTCCGGCGAACCGAAATATATTTCAAATGGATATGATGAAATAATAGCTTACGTTCCGTTATTCATTACCCCTTTCGTTGAAGGCACTTCTTATTTTATTTTCGAAAAGGTAAGTGAGAAATATATCTTCGCTCAGGCGCGAACTTTTACTTACATTTCTTTTTGGTTTATTCTTTTATTTCTTGTCGTTTCAATTTCAATGGGATTTCTTGCAACCAATCAAATAGCAAAGCCAATTAGAGAATTAAAAAAAGGTGCAGAGATTATCTCACAGGGAAATTATTCATACCGCCTTGCAATTAGAACAAATGATGAAATTGAAGAGCTGGCCTACCAATTCAATCTTATGGCACGAACGCTGGCCGAACGGGATAGACAACTGGCAAATAATCAAAAAAAACTTGAACAGACTGTTGTTGAACGTACCAGGGAATTGAATAACGAGAAAGAAAAATTGCAGGTCATACTGGACAACGTACCAAGTGCCTTTCTTTTAATAGATGAAAACCAGAACATCTTAACCGCCAGCGCTGCAATAACTAATATTGCTGGTATTGACCCTCAGAGTATTGTTTCTAAAAAATGTTCACAGGCGTTTGGTAGTGATTTAATTTGTAAAAACTGTACACTAATGTTTTCTAGTCAGGAGAAGAAAATTTCTAATTTTATTGAATCAAAAGTTAATTCCACGGGAGACATAAAATTTATCGAACATACTACAATTCCTATATCTCTTAACGGCAGTAAATCCTTAGTTCTTGAAATTTTAACCGACATAACAAATCGTAAAAAAACTGAGGAGCATTTACTTAAGTTAGAGAAACTAATTACCATAGGTGAGACTACAGCATTAATTGCACACGAATTCAGAAATTCACTCACATCGGTTAAAATGCTTCTGCAGCTTCAGCGCGAAGCCAGCAAATCTAATGAGGATATAGATTCGCTTAATCAGTCCTTGGATTCTATAAACCGGATGGAAAAAATTGTTAATAACTTGCTAAGCTTTAGCCGCTCTGTTAACCCGGAACTGAAATACCACAGCATTAATCAGGTTATTGAAGAAAGTTTATTGTTCGTTCAACCGCAGCTCAGAAAGAAAAATGTTTCAGTTCGAAAAATATTAAACCCGTCGCTTCCCGGAATTATGCTGGATAATAATCTCTTAAAAGAAAGCATAATAAATTTGGTTATGAATGCCGTGCAGGCAATTAAAAATAACGGGGAGATAAAGATAATTACAGATATTTTTATTCTTCCCTCTAACATAAATGATTTTGCATACGTGGATAAAATAACTACGGGCAAAATATATGATCAGTATAAAATAACTTTGAACAAAGGTTCAGAAGTGATTAAAATAG
>MHAF01000150.1:2949-14258 GCA_001802865.1 Ignavibacteria bacterium RBG_16_34_14 | reverse complement strand
AAAGACGAAATAAATAAGATTATTGCAGAACATTTCTCTGAAAATTTTCTTGATAAAAAAACAAGCAAACTCGAGAAAGAAATTGTTGAAGTAAAAACACCGGAGTCTAAAATATTTGCATTACCTAAAAGTGAAGTAAACCTTAGCTCTGCAATTTCGCAGGATTATTCCTTTAATTCTCATTTTACCAATACAATTGATATTCTTCTAGAAACTTTTGCAAAACTAATACAGGGATTTCTCCATTTCAGACAGGAGTTCTTCGGCATTACAATATATCATTCCCTTCCAACCGGTTCAATTAAAGAGTTAAAAGATTTTTTATTTAATCCAGGAATTTCATCTGAAGAAGAAAAGAAAAGATTAGGTCTATTAAAGGAAGAAATTCAAAAACTTCTCTCTCACCAGATTGGAATGCTTGAAGGGTATAGACAATCAGTTACAGAAGGAAGTAAATTGTTATTGGAAAGTATGGATCCGGGAGTAATTGAAAGGGAGATGATGAGTAAGAGCCAGCAGTCGTCTGTAATTGATGTTGGAAAAATACTGCCATTCACCAAAAAGATAAAAGTTCTTGATGCGCTTAAAGAAAATTACCGGAAATATATTTCCGACTTATATCATATAGAAAAGAAATTTTTCAGACCTCCTTTTTTGAAAGGATATCAAAAGAGAATTCTATCGGAAAAATCTCAGAATGAATATTAGTTATAGGGTATAAAGGTATATGGGTAAAAAGTATGAGATTTAAAATGAAAAGTATAAATTCTAAAATTCCCCTATACCTTTATACCTTATACTTCCATTCACAAAACAGGAGTTTACAAATGAAACATTTTCTAATGATTTTATTTATTTGTGGTTTAATCCTAGCAGCAGGATGTGGAAGCAGTGTTCAGACAATAAGCGTTGATATGACTTGCGATGATAATTGTAACGAAAATAATGCATTAGTTGTAAAAATATATCAATTAAAAAATGCTGATAAATTCAGGAATGCCAGTTTTGAATCTTTGATTTTCAATCCGGAAGAAATTCTGGGAGATGATCTAATTCCCGATTCCAAATATGAAAAGACCCTTATTCCGGGCGAATCTTTTCAAATAAACGAATATGAAATTAAACCTGAAGCTGGCTATATAGGAATTGTTGGAGATTTTCATTCACCCGCTAAAGATTCCTGGTTTCAGGTTGTTTCAGTATATGATATTGATAAACTAAATATAATGGTTCATGAAAATTCCATCTCTGTTACAAAAGAAGATTAGATTTAACATTCTTAAAAAGAAAATGGAGAATAATTAATTAAATGAAATTTCAAAAAGTAGTTTGGTATGAAGGAATGAAATTGGATCCTCACCATTTTCAGCAGGCGGACAGATATAATCAATATTATATTAATTCCCGGTTGGGTTTAATTAATCCTAATTATTGGGGATTAAATGAATTCCAGGTTGATTCTGCTGCTTTAGCCGGAGGTTTATTTGGTTTAGTAAAATGCAGCGGTATAATGCCCGACGGTTTTGTGTATAATATGCCGGATAATGATCCGCTTCCTAAAAACAGAAATTTTGAGGAGCTTTTTTCTGCAACTGCTGAAAAACTTGATGTCCATCTTGCAATTCCTGTTGAAAATGATTTGGGGAATAATTGCCAGATAGATGAATCAGTAAATTATAATAACACCCGTTATAATCTTCAGAATATTGAAGTGCTCGATTTTAATTCCGGCACAAACCTTAGGAGTATTGGTATTACTCGTCCTAATTTCCAATTTAAATTTGGTGATGAATCCCTGGAAGAATATAGTTCTGTAAAGATTGGCGAGATAGCAAGAAGTTCTGATGGAAAATTTACAATGGATAAAGGCTTTATAGCTCCGGCATTAACAATTTCATCATCCGCCGGCTTAATGGAGATGATAAGAGATCTGCTTGGTAACCTTGTTTCAAAAAGTAAAGAATTAAGAAATCAAACAACTATAGTTAAACCAGAATTATCTCTTACACAGGTTGAGATACTTTTAATGCTGCAGTCGGTTAATAATTTTATTCCTTTACTGAATTATTTTTATACGTCGAGGCATTTGCATCCTGAAAATTTATATATACTGTTATTAAATCTTGCAGGACAGCTTTCAACTTTTTCTAACCTGGGAATTAAGACTTCCGAATATCCTGCATATAATCACAAACACATATCAGAAATATTCAAGCAAGTAAACGATGATATAAATGCAATGCTGCAGGTGGAAAAGACACTTGAAAGGAAGGACATTGTAATACCGTTACGTAAGCAAGCGGAAACGCTGTTTATTGGCCAGCTTTCTCCAAATCAAATTCAGGCTCAATTCTTTTTAGCCGTTTCAGGAGACATTCCCGAGAAGAAAATTATTACTGAACTTCCGAAGAATATTAAGATTTCTGCTTATGAAGAAATTTTTGCTGTTAACCAGGCAGGTATTCAGGGAGTTACTATTGAATATATTGCCCGTCCGCCTTCTGGTGTCGCAATAAATGAGAAGGCTCATTACTTTAAAATAAATAAAGAAGGAAGATTTTGGGATAAAATTGCCACCAAAAATAATATTGCTTTCTTTCTCGCTTCAGAATTTAAAATGCTTCAAATGGAATTAGTTCTTCTTTTACCTGGTAATTAATTTTTTTTTCTCTTAGGAAAGAATATGGTAAACGGATCTCAAACAAATAATAAAAAGAAAACATTGGCAGATATTTCCTCAGAATGTTTAATGCTGATCCTCCAATTGCGGGCTACAAACGATTATGGAGATCCCTCCACGTTAAAAACCAAAGTTGTTGATTTGTTTGATGGATTTGAACAAAATGCCAGGAGTGCAGGTATAGATAATGAGAAAATTAAACAGGCAAAATTTGCATTAGTAGCTTTTCTTGATGAAACTATAATCAGTTCAAACTGGCAAAGGAAAGATGAATGGCTAACAGAACCTCTCCAGATAAAACTATTTGATACATTTAATGCAGGCGAAGAATTCTTTACAAATCTCCATAACCTCAGGCAAAGAGCCAGCAGCAATAAGGATGCTCTTGAAGTTTATTATCTCTGCCTTACTTTAGGTTTTAAAGGCATGTATCAACTACAATCTCCGGAAACATTAAGAAGAGTAGTTGATGATTTGAACCTTGAACTTCATCCTGAGTTATATAATGCTATAGATGCCATTTCTCCAAATGGAAAACCAAAAGAGAATTTTATTCAAACTGTAAGGGGAGGAATTCCTCTTTGGGTTTTTCCTGTTTCAGTAATAATAATATGTATTGTTTTCTATTTAATTATGTCTTTGTCCATTTCAGGAAAAGCAGAAGACATAGTTGAATCACTAAAAAATTTATTGAGCTGAGATACTTCACTAAAATATGAACGCCTTAATCAACATATTCAAAAGTCCAAAAGCTTTAGCAGCAATCGGGGCTCTGTTGCTTGTTGCTCTTATTGTCTTTCTTGGTTCAATATTCGGAGTAAGCTGGCTTTTCAGAATCATTGTTATTGTTTTCATTCTTCTTATTGTTCTTTTGATATTCATGTATAAGAAAATGAAAAACGCTCAGAAGGCAACCCAGATTGAAAAATCAATCGGTGTGCAAGCTGACGCTCAAATGAAAAATCTTTCTCCAGAAAAAAGAGCCGAGATAGAACAATTCAAAAAGCAATTAGAAGCTGCGATAACCTCATTAAAAAATTCCAAGCTTGCAAAAAGTAAATTAGGTAAGTCAGCTCTATATGCTCTTCCCTGGTATATGATCATTGGGCCTTCTGCTGCAGGAAAAACAACGGCTATTCAAAATTCAGGACTTGAATTTCCATTTGGCAAGGATGGTTTCAAAGGTGTTGGCGGAACGAGGAATTGTGATTGGTTCTTTTCTACAAAAGCAATCTTTTTAGATACAGCCGGAAGATATATAACCCAAACCGAAGACAGGGTTGAATGGCTTGCATTCCTGGATGTATTAAAGAAAAACAGAAGAAGAAAACCTGTTAACGGAGTTATTATTGCTTTAAATATTGATGAGATTATCAAATGTGATAAAGATGAACTTTTTGATCATGCAAAAAATATAAGATCAAGAATTGACGAGCTTATTGAAAACCTGGGAATAAATTTTCCTGTATATTTTGTTTTTACTAAATGTGACCTGGTTCAGGGATTTGTTGAATATTTTAGTGATTTCAGTGAAATAGAACGGTCACAGATTTGGGGGGCAACTTTAACAACACAGCAATTAATTAATACAAATCCAAAGGATGTATTTGAAAATGAATTTCAAAAATTATCTGATAAAATTTTTGAGATCAGAACAATCAGGTTAAGCAGCCCGTTAAAGAGAGAACAAAGGCGTAAAGTTTTTCTATTCCCGTATCAATTTAAATCTCTTCATCAAAAATTAACTTATTTAATAGGCGAGGTTTTCCAGCATAATCCCTACCAGGATAATCCGATTTTCCGTGGATTTTATTTTACAAGCGGAACTCAGGAAGGTGCACCTTTGGATATTGCAATTAAGGAAATTGCAAAGCAGTTTAATCTTTCTCAAACTGTGGAAGAGGATTCACAAGAAATTATAGAAACAAAAAATTATTTCATAAAAGATCTGCTTAATGATATTGTAATCGGAGATCAGAATTATTCTGCAGGGCAAACTTCGGGGGGTGTTAAGAAACAGAGTTTTGCAAAGTTAGTTACAGCTTCTGCTTCAGGATTATTTTTAATTTTATTTGGTCTATTTACAATTATTGGTTTTAATGGGAATAGTGATCTTCTTAATAAAATTAAAAACACATCAGAATCTTTTCAGCAAATTAATTGGAACCAGGACCTTCTCAAGAATTTTACAGAAACAGAAAAACTAAGAGTTCTGATTAATAATATAGAAAATGGTGAAGCAAACGAAGCATTTATAAGTTTTGGTTTTGATAGAAGTGAAGAAACATTACCAGAACTAAAAAAATTGTATATTCAAAAAACGGAAAGCTTTTTTACTCAATATATATATGATGAACTAGTTAGATACTTAAATAATTATGCAAATGGTCAGGATTATTCTGCCGAGGAAATTTACAGTTACTTAAAAGCATATCTGCTTCTTGGAAATCAGCGTTCTAAACTGGATACAACTGAACAAAGATTTCTTGCTAATGTTTTCTTTAATGTTCTAAACTCAAGATTTATAATTTCTAATCAAAGTGCTTCTCCTTCTGATAAAGATTCTTTAAGAAATTTATTAAAAAATTATATTTCCTTTTATACAGGCAATTTGAGTGATAAAAATGTTTATGCTGTTCGAAGTGATAATCTGCTTGTTAGTATTGTAAGAGATAGAATACAATACAAACCTAATCCTGAAAGTATCTATGCAAGGTTAAAACAAAATGGTATTAGTCAATTCCCAAATGAGCTTACTCTTGAAAAAGAGATAGGTGGAGGTTATACATTTCTAAAAACTGATTTCAGAGTGCCTGTTATTTTCACTGCAGATGGATGGACAAATTATATTGAAGAAGCAATAATTGAAGAAAGTATTAATCCTGGTAAAGAAGATTGGGTTTTAGGCAGATCTTTTGTCAAATCTGAGGACGAATTAACGAGCGAGGAAATCAAAAAAAGTCTTTTTAATCTATACTTCAGCGATTATAAACAAACCTGGCTTCAGTTTTTAGAAAGCATTCGCTATACAAATTTTGATAATGTGCCAGTAGCCGCAGCAAATTTGAAAATATTAAGTGATCCTGTTAGTTCTCCGATTGTTTTAATATTAAAAACAGTTAGCAATCATCTTCAGTTTATTGTGGATATTCAGTCACCACCGGATTCTAATACTAAATCTGTATATAGTAATCTTGATTTAAATAAAAATAATCTTAATGAGATAAAAAGATATTTAAATACTGATTTTGGTGCTGCACTTTCTCAATTAGTTGCGATAAGTAGTGCCTTGGAATCTATAAAGAGTGGTCCAGATCTTACTAAAGATTATGCAGTTAAAGTTTTAGATAAAAGAGCGCCTGAGTTTCCTTCATCATTGCAATCGATAAAAGGTATATTATATAATACCCCTGCTCTTCAAAACCTGTTTTCAATACCAATAAAACTTTCCTGGAGCGCAATACTTTCTGATGCCTCTCAATATATAAATCAACAATGGCGCAAAAAGGTTTTTGATGAGTTTAATAAATCTCTTGCAAGTTCTTTTCCTTTTAATGAGTCTGGAAGTGATGCCCCATTAGAGGATTTTAAAGATTTTTTCAAACCGGGAGATGGGATTATCTGGTCTTTTTTCAATAATGAATTAAGCGCTTTTATTAATAAAGAAAGATGGAAAGCAAATGAATGGGAAAATTTGGGACTAGGTGTTTCAAATGAATTAATAAATGCATTAAAAAAAGCTGATGATATAAGCAGCACTTTATTTAAAACCGGGGATTTAAATGTTACGTTCAAATTAAAACCTCAACTGCCTGAATCAAAATCTGGCAGTGGGCAAAAACCAATTATTGAACAGGTTAATCTTTATATTGATGGAGTGGAAGAACCTTACAGAATGGGATCTCCATTCTGGAAAGATTATTATTGGCCTGGTGCTAAAGGGACTCCCGGTGCAAGGCTTAACATTTCAATGAGAAATTACGGAACAGATACAAAAGCATATAATGGCGAGTGGGCGTTCTTCAAGCTTTTAAATGATGCTTCTGTATCAAGAGGAGAATCTTCCTCTCAGTACAATCTTAATTGGTTCTTTGCAAAAAACAATTATGATGTTACTGTTTCATATTTATTAAATGCCGGAAGTTCAAGAAATCCATTTTCAAAAAATTTCTTTAGTTCCTTTTCTCTTCCAACTAAAATTAATTAATATTGTCTGCTAAATTTGTTAATGTAGTAGGATATTTTGGTAAACTTCCTGGTTTTAACGATTTTGTAAAATTTAATGCCGGTGGAGAAGAACTATTGGTTTTAGATAAATGGCTGCAGGATGGACTTTTATCAGCTAAAATGAAATTAAAATCTGAATGGGTGAATTATTATAGAAGCTCGGAGCAGTTTTTTTTCTTTTATCCTTTTACAGGAACCAAAAGAGCTTTGGCAGGATTATTAATACCGGGTTTGGATAAGTCCGGCAGAGAATTCCCTTTCATTATTTTTTTTTATATAAATAAGGATCAGTTAATTAATGTCCCTTCTCACTTAATACCAATGATATTAATTGATATATTAAGTGAGTTCAAAGCTGTAATTATTGATATTGCTTCAATAACTGATTTATCAATAATCAACGAAAGGTTAAATAAAATTTCGTATAATATAAATAATCTTAACTATAAGAATAATATCTACCAAAATTATCTAAGTAATACTTCTCAGGCTGCATTTTGGAATAGGATTATTGAAGGATATGATGATTCAGCAAAATTATTATTTCTTAACAACTTATTTATCTCTGCAATGGAGAGCAAAGAGAAAGTAGTACCTGTTATAATTTCATTTATTTCCGATAATGATCATTACATAAATGATCTTTCCTTTTTTATTCATCTCACACTCACATTTCAAAAGACGCCTTACCTGATTCCCGCTGTTTTCTGGACCGGATCTGAAAATAAAAATCATCTCTTATTCTTTTACCCAAATAAACCTTTACCTAATAATTTTATTGATCTTATATATAAACGAACTGATGAGAATCTTTTTGTAAATAATACAGAAAGACAAAATATTAATTCAACGGTAAATTCATTTAAGAATTTATTAAATAAGAATTGGACCCTTAAAGAATTCTTAAGATCTTTTAACTACTGAAAAAATAAAAGGACCTTAGTATGCCTGAAATTCAGGATGTGGAAATTTCGGAATTTGTTCAGAAATATATTGAACCTATTGCGGGTGATTCTCCCGCCGGAAGCGATGCAAGCAATGAAGAGGAATATTTCAAGTTAAGTATGGAGATTCCTAAAACTTCTCCTGATTACAAAAAGTGTATTGAATTTTCCGAGATCATACTTAAACAAAAAAGTAAAGATATTAAAGTTGCTGCATGGTTAAGCTTTGCTCTTTTCAGGACTGAAAAAATTAAAGGGCTTAAAGATGGTTTAAACATTATTCTAAACTTCTTAAAAAAATATGAGAATAATCTTTTCCCTGAAAATCCTTTGCATAGAAGTAAAGCAATACAATTTATAAATACATCAAGATTCTTTAAACTTGTTGAAAAGGAAGATATAAACCATACAAATGCATCTGATATAATGGAAGCAGAAAAAAATTTAATACAAATAATAAGTGAATGCCAAAGATTATTCCCAGATAATATTCCTGTATTAAAATCATTAAAGGAAATAATTTCAGATCAAGCTGAGAAAGCAAAATCATTAATAACCCCGTCGAAAAAAGAAGAACCAGTCAAAGAAACTATTGTTGGAGAAGAATCAGAAAGCAAGATTGAAGTTACTCCTTCCGGAAAAATTGAAGAGAGCCAAAAGCCGCAGCAGGTTACCACACAAACAAGCTCAACATTAAAAGAGATAAAGCTTACAAATGAAAAAGATGCTGTTGCACAATTAAGACAAATATTAGCATTCTTTTATGAGAATCAACAACCTGCTACCGGAGATGGAGTAAAAAAAGAAAAAATCCCTGAAAACCATTTTGTATTTGGATTAGCACGGCAGCTTCAGTGGAGTAAAATTACAAGACCGCCAGATTCAGAAAAAATAACTCAGATTGAACCACCGAACCAGGTTATTCGCGGAAAGATAAAAGAATGGTTTACAAACAGTAATTGGGATACTCTTATTCCGAGAATTGAAATTAGCTTTTTAAAGGCAAACAGTGAATTTCCCTATTGGCTTGATGCTCAAAGGTATATTACAAAAGCACTTGAGCAAAAAGGGGGGATTTACATTCAGGCATCGGAAGATATTAAAATTCACCTGGCAAAATTGCTTCAGAGAATTCCTGATCTCCATCAATTAATATTTAAAGATAAACAAACTCCTTTTGCTGATGAAGAAACAATTAAATGGATAAATGAAGAGGTTAAATCTTCTCTCTCCGGTGGGAAAGGAGCCGAATCAATTATTCTTCCTCCAATAATGGGAGAGGATTACGATCCTATTAATAAAGAATATGAAACTGCATGTAATGAATTGCCTGGAAACTTTGAAAAAAATTATTCAGAAATGCAGCGGGGTATTAATTCTGATTCAAGAAAAAAAGGGAAATTTCTTAGAAAACTTAATCTGGCCAATTACTGTATTCAGGCGAAAAAGTATGAACTGGCAGAAGTAAATTTAAATGAACTAAAAGCTTTAATAGAAGAATATAATATTAGCGAATGGGAAACAGCATTATGTACGGCAGTCTGGCAATCGCTTTATTTAGTAAATGCCAAATTAATTTCAGAGGGTAATGGAGAATTAAAAACAATTTTAGAAAATCGGCAAAAAGAATTATTCGGTAAAATTGCTAAATACGATGGAATATTGGCAATAAAACTTCAACAAAAAATAAATAATTAAGGAGGTAGTAATGGCAAGACCAACATCGCCCAAAATAGCTCAAAGGGTTAAAGTAGCAATCCTGCCAAGCAGCGATGCTAAGGAAAGTGTTGAGCTTGATTATCGCATGCTTGTAACTGGTGACTTTAGTAAAAGTGAATCGGGGAGCCAGGGAATGCTGAAAGACAGAAGGCTAAGAACAATCTCGAAGAAGGGAGATTTTCAAAAAGTCTTAAAGGATTTTAATCCTAAGCTCAAACTTACTGTTGCTAACAAATTGTCCGACGACAAAGATGCTCAAATGGAAGTTAATCTTAATTTCCAGGATATAAAGGATTTTAATCCCGATGAAATAGTAAAGAAGGTAGAGCCTTTGAAAAAGCTTCTTGAAGCAAGAGAAAGACTAAAGCAATTGAAGCTTGCAGTTCTGAAAGATGCCAATCTTAAAAGAGCTCTTGAAGGAGTTTTAAAAGATGGCGGCGGCAGTATAGATGACCTGATGTCAAAACTCGGTTCTAAATAAGAAAATTAACTTACTTGTCCCGCCTTGGCGGGATAAAAACTAAACGGAGGTTTACAAACAATGGCTAAAGAAAAAACAACAGAACAAGAACAGCAGACTGAGCAGACCTCAGTTGATAAGCTGTTAACATTGCTTGATGATTCTAAGAAAGATGCTGTTGCTGAATTTATAAGTAAAGTAGGAAAAGAATCTCAGGTATTTAAAGTAACAGGGGCCTTAGTTGATTCTTTTATTGCAGATATTGATACAGTCCTTAGTGCACAAATGGATGAGTTATTGCATCATAAGGATTTTCAGGAACTTGAATCCAGTTGGCGCGGACTTCTTTTTCTTGTACAAAATACAGAATTCAGCAAGCCTGTTAAAATTGAATTGCTTGATGTCTCTAAAGAAGAGCTTTATGATGACTTGAATGAAGCTGCAAATGGAGAAGGATATGAGAAAGATTCCGGTTTATGGCACCATATATACTGGGGTGCTTATGATAAAGTAGGCGGACATTCTTATACTGCAATTGTTGGCGATTTCGCAATTGAAAATGCACCGCAGGATATAAGTTTGCTTCAGCATCTATCAGTTCTTTCAGAGTCTGCTCAGATTCCTTTTCTTGGAAATGCAAGCCATAAGTTTTTTGGTGAAGAAAGCTATTCTGATGTTATGAACAACCGCTTCCTTCCGGACCAGATAAATGACGGTGCCGAATATACTTCCTGGCGTGCTTTCAGAGATGATGACCGTTCAAAATATATTGGGCTTGCCCTACCAAGATTTCTTGGAAGATTACCTTACAATGCAGAATCTGAACCAACTAAGAACTTTAATTATACAGAGGGAGTTTACAGCGGAGGAAAAGATAAAAGCCTCTGGTGCAACGCTTCTTATGCTTTAGCTTCAAATATGATAAAAAGCTTTGAGAAGTGGGGATGGAGTGTAAAAATAGTTGGCGTTGATTCGGGTGGTAAGGTAGAAAATCTTCCTACTCCAACTTATGAAGAACATGGACAAAAGAAACTAAAAGTACCTGTTGAAGCATCTGTCGGGCAAGCAAAAGATCAGGAATTATGTGATCTTGGATTTATTCCATTAGCACATTGGGATAGAACAGATTATGCATGTTTCTTTGAAGTTCCTTCTGCAAACAGACCTAAAAAGATTAAGAGTGATCCCGAAGCAACAGCTAATTTTTCCGTAGGTGCAAGGCTTCAATACACAATGCTCGTAACAAGAATTGCACATTATCTTAAATACAGGCAATTAG
>MHAF01000150.1:821-2735 GCA_001802865.1 Ignavibacteria bacterium RBG_16_34_14 | reverse complement strand
TTGATTGCTTTTCACTCAGCTGAGGAAGCTTAATCTTAGTTTAATTTCTGTTTTTCGTAGCACAGATTAGTAATCTGTGCTACGATTTATACAATTTTTAATTTCAATCTTAAGGATGAATTATTAACTTTTCTTTAATTAACCATCATTAACAAAAAATATTTCAGGAGGTTATTATGGCAGTAAAGGGTGAAATACTAATAAAAAATCATGAGGG
This sequence comes from Ignavibacteria bacterium RBG_16_34_14, assembly GCA_001802865.1. Classification (GTDB taxonomy): domain Bacteria; phylum Bacteroidota; class Ignavibacteria; order Ignavibacteriales; family Ignavibacteriaceae; genus RBG-16-34-14. Next base: position 2,518 of record MHAF01000150.1, on the reverse strand, counting down.
AAATGAATTAAAAGGTCCCCGTGAAAATGGAACCAGCCTTGTATTTGAATTTAATCATGAGGTCTATCTTCCTTATGAAAAAGAGCAAAATAAAATTCAGGGTTCCAGAAAAATTACAGCCTTTGAAGTAGTAAAAGAAATTGATCAGCTTACTCCTCAATTGTACCAGATTGTATGCACCGGGCAAATGTGTAAAGAGATAAAAATAGTGTTATACCGTATTGGAATGGAATCGGGGGAAGAGGAACCTTATTTCAATTATATATTAAAGAATGCCAAAATTGTTTCGGTTACAAATTGGATGCCGCCAACATATGATCCGGATAATGAAGGAGTAGGGCATCTTGAGAAGGTAAGGATGCTTGCCAGAGAATTCAATTGGGAATTCATTGATGGCGGAATTACTTATACTGAACAAGCTTTCTAAGTAATTCCTCAGATAAGCATTTCGAATTATTTTACATTCATTCATCCATTCAGTCATTCCCTTCAATAATTCCGAATGGTTGTATGGGTGAATGAAATTTAAAACTATGAAAAACCTTAGTCTTTACGACATTCTTGTAGGGCAGTTTGTTTCGGAAGCTGATAATCCGGATAACCTTGACCCTTCACAATTTGAGCAGCTTTCCGAAGATGAAAAGCTTCGCCATAGCATAATTGAGAATTTACGAATGGTTCTTACAACAAGACAGGGATCGGTTCAGCATCTTCCAGATTTTGGAATGCCCGATATTCTCCAGCTTTATTTCGATTCTGGTAATTCCATTGATCCGGTTAAAAAACAATTAAGAGATATAATACTTAAATATGAACCGAGGATTGACGATGTACAGGTTCAAAAATTTGATTTTGACCAGGAAAGAATGAGAATTTCAATAAAGATAATTGCAACAATTAAAGATAACCAGAACAAAGAAATATTGCTTACAGAGTTTTCTACTACAGGTTGGACAAAAGTAATGTTTGAAAAAGATTTGAAATAAATTGCAAGATTACAAAATTAAAAGATTATAAGATTAATCTTTCAATCTTTTAAGTTGTATGATTAACCGATATAACACTATTATGTATTTTAACAATGAGTTATGAACAAAAACAATATTATTAATGCAGGTAAATTATTAGTGCAATATAAATTTCTCAAAGGAGGAATTGAATCTTTTCCATCATTAACCGATAACAGTTTAGAAATACAGTTAAAGAAAAAAAATTATACTGTTCAAGTTAAGACTACTGAAAAACCTAAACCTGGTGGGGGTAAAGGAAAAGCTGCAATTAGTTGGAATATAGGAAAACCTTCTTCAGATTTTATAGCTTGTGTGAATCTTTCTGAAGATGATGTTTGGTTATTTACACCTGATGAATTAATAAAATTAGCTCAACATCCCTCCAAGGATAAGCTATACATTTATGTTGATGAAACAGTTAGTGCAAGAAAGAAGGCACTAAAAAGTGAATTTAAAGCATATCTAATTGAAAATAGTATAAAAAGATTCAAATCTTTATAAGTTTAAAAAAAACAGAGATATGGTCGACTGGTTTTAATAAATTAAATTTAGTTATAGAATAAAAAGACAAATTGCAACTAACCAAAATTTCCTTCTTTATACCTTATACCCATATACCTTACCCATGAGCACAGATAAATATTTTGAAAGAGAATATAACTTCCTTCAAGTAGCGGGGGAAGAATT
>MHAF01000150.1:383-758 GCA_001802865.1 Ignavibacteria bacterium RBG_16_34_14 | reverse complement strand
ATTTTCCAACAGAAGAATATCAACTTGCTTTTAAATACCGAAATGAAATGAAAGATGCGTTCCAGTGGTTCACTGTATATTGCGATAATATTGCTGCCTTTCTTCCAAATTTCTCTAAAAGTCCAGAACGTCGAATTCCTTTTCGCTTTGCCAAAAAAGAAAAAAAGATATGTGTTTTATTATCCGATATGGCTTCTTCCAACATATACAATACTCTCCAGCTGACATCAAAAGATCGTGCTTCTAAAGTTCTTGAATCTTGTTTACTTCCCAACATTGAATTTCTTTATCGTGCATTTAAAAAAACAGATATTAATTATTTCGGTTTTATTATTTATTACGGAAGTAAAGATTTTTCTGAAAGTTCATATACTT
>MHAF01000150.1:0-355 GCA_001802865.1 Ignavibacteria bacterium RBG_16_34_14 | reverse complement strand
TATTTCTACACGTAGTAACTGTGAAAAATTTATTAATGGTTCGATAACTGAATCTGAATTTGTAGCTGGAAGTGAAGCATATTTGAAAGACAGAGATATGGCAACAGGTTTTAAAAAAGTAAATTTAGTTATAGAATAAAAAAAACAAATTGCAACTAAACAAAAATTTCCTTCTTTATACCTTATACCTTATACCTTTATACCCTTATACCCTTATACCTTACCCATGAGTACAGATAAATATTTTGAAAGAGAATATAACTTTCTTCAAACAGCGGGGGAAGAATTCAGTAAAAAACATCCTACATTAGGTTCACGTCTTCACATGAGTGAACGTGAAAGAAAAGATCCTTTT
>MHAF01000149.1 GCA_001802865.1 Ignavibacteria bacterium RBG_16_34_14 | reverse complement strand
GAATTTGACAGAAAAAGAGAAGAAGATTTTATTCCAGGCAAGCAAAAAGATGAACTGATGGGGAAGTCATTTGATAGTCATTCATAGTTATTCAATTGTATGATTTTAAATCTTAACCTTCGTTTTAGTCTTATTATTTTATTATTTCTTCTTCCTGGTTGTTCTGATGATAAAATAATAGAACAGGATAAGCTCGTGCTCATTTACAGCGATTTATTGATTGCACAGGATACAGTTTCATTAGATGATAAAAGTCTCGATAGTTTAAGACAGTCTGTATTCAAAAAGTATAATGTTGCTGAAAAAGATTATGAGAATACTATAGATTATTATAATGAAGATTTAAAGAGATGGGAAGAATTTTTTGATAAGGTTACTGCTCATATCGGGAATTTGAAAACAAAGACTGACTGAATTTAAACTTTGCAACTGCTATCCTCAGCATTGGGTAGCTAACGGAATCATTCAATCTGAATTTAAGATCCTTTAAATCGTCAAATCCTTTTTCTATTTCTGAATTAATCTTTTTTAATTCATTTGAATTAAAGAGATGCTCAATCCCGATTTGCGGGTCATATTCGATTATACTTTCAATCTGCATTGAGATTACTGCTTCCGATGTTTTTCTTAACTGGGCAATATCCTTTAAGCTGTATCCTTTTTTTAATAATGAATATGTTTCTTGAATGTTGGAAGGAAGGTCTTTTTGCTCCTCTTTTTTAGTTTGACTCTCAGAATCAGCAGAGTAATTCATTATTATCTCAAGAAAATCCTCCCCAACTTTATTGAACATTCGCGGCGAGGTTCCGTTAACTAAAAGAAATTCAGTTTTTGTTTTTGGTTTTGTGTTTGCAATTTCTCTCAAGGTCTCATCGGGACAAATTATCAAACCGTTCTGGTTGAACTTTTTGGATATTCTGCTTCTTGCTTCTCTTAGCTGGTTGAAAAGAGCGAGGCTTTCTGTATAATTTTCTATAATTCTTTGTTCAATTATAACAGTTTCATTTCCTATTTCTTTCAATCCTTTATCAGTTATTCTTAATGCTTTTGCTTTGTCTTTTATTTCTGTAATTAAATCATTATTAATTAAATAATGAATTACCCTTTTCAATTCTTCGCGTGTATAATTTCTGCAAACACCAAAAGAGGTTATCCAGGGATCATCTGAAGATTTTGCAGCACCTCTTAGTATGTTTATTAAAAGATTTTCGGTTAAGTTCTTTTTGCTTTCAGATAGAGTTTTAAGAATTACTTCTGAAATATATTTCCTGACATTCTCTGTTGTTCTCACATCGGTTAAACACCTGTCGCATTTACCGCAGTTATAATTATCAACCTTTTCACCAAAGTACTTTAAAATAAATTTGAATCGGCATTCATCACTAAAAACATAATCAACCATTTTATCAATCTTTTTCTGAAGATTAAGGTAACTTTCAAGAATCTTTTTATAATTAAGTTTTAAACTTTTATCTTCCACTCTTGGTTGAGTAAGAATCACGCTCTCTTTTGTTAATGGTTCTTCGTATGAGATGATTCCCATATTGATGAGAACTGTTAAAGTTTCATGTGTTTGATAAAAATCTAAACCAAGCTTTGACGTAAACTGCGAGATTGAAATTTGAACTTGTTTGTTGAATATTTCACTACCGTATGCTCTTATAAGCAAAAGAATTAATTCTTTAATTGAATTACTGACTGAACCTTTGACAAAATCTTTTAGTCTCTCTTTGTTCCAGAGAATCTGGATATTTTCTTTCCTGTCATATTCTGAGAGAACTTTTAAGTAACCCGCATATTCAAGAAATCTTAATGCTGAAAATAAAAGTCCTTTTGAGATTTCTTTTTTTGTATATGCAGAGATAAAATCCAGGTGAAGTGGAATTTCTTTTTCAGAAATATTTCCAAGAGCTACTTTACCATAATCACAAATAGCATTATAAATTTTAATTATTATCTCTTTGTTCGGATGAGATTGAGAGAGAAAATAATTCTGAATTCTTATATCCGATTCATCGTGTAAAAGATAAACCTGTGATTTTGCTCCATCTCTTCCTGCTCTTCCGATTTCCTGGTAATAATTTTCAATTGAGCCGGGAGTATTGTAATGAATTATGAGTCTGATATCTTTCTTATCTATTCCCATTCCAAAAGCATTTGTTGCTGCAATAACCGGGATAACATCCTGCAAAAAATCTTCCTGCACTTTTTTTCTTTCTATAGGATTTAAACCTGCGTGGTAATATTCACACTTAATCTTATGCATATTTAAATATTCAGCTATCTCTTCAGCTTTTTTTCTTGAAGATGTGTAAATAATGGCAGGCGTCTTATTGATTGAAATCAGCTCCAAGCATTTTGCATTTTTCTTTTTGGTAAGAAGAACATTCAGATAAAGGTTATCTCTCTCAAATCCTTTAACAATAATTTTAGGTTCTCTGAATCCAAGCTGTTCAGTAATATCTTTTATTACTTCAGGCGTCGCAGTAGCTGTAAAAGCAGAAATCTTTTTTATCCCGATATAATCTATAAACTCTTTTATTTTTGCATAGCTCGGACGGAAGTTATGTCCCCATTCACTGATGCAATGTGCTTCATCAATAAAAAGGAAAGAGGGATTTAGTTTCTTTAATCTTTCTGCAAATGTAATGTTGGTGAGCCTTTCGGGTGCAATATAAAGAAGCTTTACCTTTCCAAATGCAATATTCTGAAGTACATCTTCAATCTCAGTAAAAGCCATTGTACTGTTAATAAAAGAAGCCAGCTGCTCTCTTTGATTAAGAGCGTCAACCTGGTCTTTCATTAAAGCAATTAAGGGAGAGATAACAATTGAAAAATTATCTGACATTAATGCTGGAATCTGGTAGCAAATTGATTTTCCTGCACCGGTAGGAAGAACAGCAAGAACATTTTCACCGTTCAGTATAGATTGAATAATCTCGTCCTGTCCGTTCCGAAAATTTTCGTATCCAAAATATTTTTTTAGTGCTTCGTGATGCTTCATTTTCTTTACATCAAAAGGTAATTGCTGACCGGTAAAAAAGAAAAATACCGAATTGTTATACTCTTAAAATAACATATTTTATACGACTTTTTGTTGGATTTATTTTTGATTAGAGATAACTTGTTAATAACATTTTAAAATTACAAGGCAGGTCTGATGAAACGTATTAAACTATTAACTCTTTTCTTTCTTTTAAGTATTCCAAATTTTGCGCAGGTTAAATACACTGATAAATTACTTGAAAACAGTATTTTCACTTCTGCACCCGAAGAAATAAGAAGCAAAAAACCTTTTGCGCGTGAATGGTGGTTTTATGAACAGCGAGCTTTCCCAAATGATTTTATTCCTGAAGACGCTTATCAAAATGCAATTCGGCAGCGTGATGCTCAAAGAATTACCAATGGAACAGTAGAAAATATAACCTGGGTAAGTCTTGGCCCTACTCCCGGATATTATTTTGCATATGGAAATATTTCTTCAAGAATTGTAACAGGAACTTATCATCCTACAGATCCAAATATTATTTATGTCGGTCCTGCTAATGGTGGTGTATGGAAATCAACTGATGGCGGAGTAAACTGGCAGCCTTTAACCGATACTCAGCCTTCTCTTGCAATGGGAGCTATAGTTATTGATCCGGCAAGTCCAAATATTATTTATGCCGGAACAGGTGAAGCAACATACAGCGGTGCTTCATATTATGGGAGAGGATTGCTTAAATCAACTGATGCAGGTTTAACCTGGGTTCATATTACTAGTGGACTTCCTTCTTCTTCTTATTTTTCGCGCCTCATAATTCGCCCGAATCATTCCAACGAATTACTGGCAGCGCTTGGAACATCAGGATTATCCAGAAGCACTGATTTTGGTCAATCATGGACTACAATAGTTGGTGGGAGATGTGATGATGTTTTATTCTCATTAACAGGTGATACTGCTTTTGCGGTTGGTTCAGGAATCGGAGGCTTGAGAAGATCAGTTGATGGTGGTGCATCTTTTTCAACTTTTGGTACTGGCTTAAGTTCAGGAACCAGAACTCATTTTGATTATTGCAGAAGTAATCCTTCCGTTATGTACGCAGCGGTTTATTCCGGAAGTTCAGTATCACCATATAAATCAACTGATTATGGTGCAAATTGGAGTTTAGCAGGTTCCGGATTAAGCGGGGGCGGGCAAGCCTGGTATGACCTTCATTGTAAAGTTAATCCCTGGAATCCGAATCTTGTTTATATAGGGCTTATAGATGTTTTCAGATCAACAAATGGCGGTACTTCTTTCACCAATATTACAAATGGTTATCAGGGTGGTAATGTCCATGTAGATCAGCATAATCTTTTCTTTCATCCGACGGATCAAAATACTTTTATAGTTACAAATGACGGTGGAATCTGGAGAACAACAAATAACGGAAATTCGTTTGTAAACTTAAATCAGAATTTAACTTTAACACAGTTTTACAGGATAGCCGCAAGTCCTTTCAATCCCGGAAGAATTCTTGGAGGAACCCAGGATAATGGAACTCAGCAGACATTCTCTACATTAAACTGGGCAGCTGCTTTTGGAGGTGATGGTGGAGAAGTCTGTTTTAACCCTTTCGATTCTAATTTTATTTTAGGAGAGACACAAAATGGCGGCTTGGTACGTACTACCAACGGAGGAACAAGCTGGAATGATGCTGTATCAGGAATAGCTTCTGAGAATGTTGCCTGGGTTGCACCAATTATTGCTCATCCAAATAATTCCGGAGAGTTTTTTGTTGCTAGGCAAAGAATTTACAGAAGCACAAATAACGGCGGAAGCTGGACAGCAATTTCAGGTAATGTTAATGGTTCTTCTGCAGTAAGAGAATTAGCAATAAGTAAAAGTAATCCTACAATTATGTTTGCTGCTTCAGGTACACAGGTTTTTAAATCAACTAATGGAGGTGCAGTATGGACAAATGTTACATCAGGTCTTCCAGCAAGAACAATAACTTCGGTGTATGTGCATCCTTCAAATTCCGATGCAGCATTTCTTACTTTCTCAGGCTTCGGAACAAATAAAGTTTATAAAACAACCAATGGCGGAACAAACTGGGTGAGTATTCATGGAAATCTTCCTGATTCTCCTGTTAATGATATTTTTATTTATACTTATGATGCACAGAATCCCAATACATATTTTGTCGCAACAGATGTTGGTGTCTTTTTAACAAAAGACGATGGCTCAAACTGGACCGAGTTAGCTGATGGTCTTCCTAATACAGTTATTTTGCATCTTGATTATTCATCTTCAAATCAAATGTTAAGAGCCGGAACCCATGGCAGGGGAGTTTATGAAGCATTTATTGATTTCACAGTTCCTGTTGAACTGACATCTTTCAATGTAAATATTGTTGGTAATCAAATTGTGTTGAACTGGATAACTGCAACTGAAACAAACAATAAAGGTTTTGAAATTGAAAGAAAGTTTAAGAATAATGAATGGGAAACAATTGGTTTTATAATTGGTAAAGGAACTACAACAGAAATCCAATCTTATAATTTTAAAGATAGCTATAATGATATTTCTTACAGCGGAAGAGTTCTTTACAGACTTAAGCAGATTGATTTTGATGGTTCATTTGAACATTCAAAAATAATTTATGCTGATGTGGATTTTACTCCACAGACATATAACCTTTCACAAAATTATCCCAATCCTTTTAATCCTGTAACAAATATTAAATATTCTATCCCTATAGAGAGCGAAGTTAAAATAGTTGTAATGAATTCACTCGGCCAGGAAATTGCTGAGCTTGTAAATGGAAATCAGAATGAAGGGTTTTATGAAATATCCTGGAATGCAGATGAATTTGCATCCGGTGTTTATTTTTACATAATGGAAGCTGTGTCAACAAATAAGCAGCTTTCTTTTCAGGATACCAAAAAACTTTTGCTTGTAAAATAATTTCATTCATTGTAGCACAGATTATAAATCTGTGCTACGTTTTTTACTACCAACTTTATTATCGCTTATCATAAAATTCTCACCACATCTTACCTCCTGCAGACAAGTTTAGCAATATATTTTTAATTAAATTTGCTATTGTAAACTATTAAAATTCTTAGCTGATGAAAGCTGTTGAAACAAAAGATTTAACTAAAATATACTCCTCTTCTTTTGGAAAGAAAAAAGTTCAGGCTCTTGTTGAACTTAACCTTGATGTTGAGTCAGGTTTAATTTTTGGATTGCTTGGACCAAACGGCGCCGGTAAAACAACTTTTATTAAACTTCTGCTCGGAATTACATTTCCTACTGCCGGTAATGCAAAAATTCTTGAAGAGAGCTTATCTAATTACAGTGTCAAAAAAAAGATTGGGTATTTGCCGGAGAATCATAAGTATCCTCCTTACCTGAAGGGAGGAGAGGTTCTTAAATTTTTTGGCAAACTAAGTGGAATGAATGGATTGGATCTCGATAAAAAAATTGATGAACTTCTTGAGCTTGTTAAGTTATCGCAATGGAAAAAAACTAAAGTAAAAGCTTATTCAAAAGGGATGATGCAGAGGCTGGGACTTGCACAAGCTTTAATAAATGATCCCGAATTAATTTTCCTTGATGAACCAACCGATGGTGTTGACCCGATTGGAAGAAAAGAAATTCGCGATATTCTTGTTGAACTTAAAAGCAGGCAGAAAACAATTTTTCTTAACAGCCATTTGCTTTCGGAAGTTGAATTAATAACAGACAGGGTTGGAATTCTTAATAAAGGAAAATTGCTGAGAGAGGGAACCGTTAAAGAATTAACTGAGAAGAAAGAAGAATATAAAATTGTTATTGAAGGAAATGCTGCAGATTTAGATAGTATTTCATTCGATAATTCTTTCACAAGAATATCCGATGGAAGCTATTCTGTAAAAGTTGCAGATATAAATGAACTAAATAAAACTATTGATCAGTTAAGGAGCAGAAGTATTCTGTTAAAAGAAATTATTCCGATGAAAAATACACTTGAAGAAATGTTTATCTCATTGATTACCGAATCTGAAAAAAATATTAAATGAACAACATCTGGATAACAACCTGGTACACAGTAAGAGAAGCTTTAGCAAGGAAAGTATTTCTTTTTTTTATCGGGCTTTCTGCGCTCGCCATAATTATTAGTGCAGTTGTTGTAAATGTTTTAAGCGATTCAGCTCTTATTAGTGGTGTAACGACTCAGGATAATAATATAATCTTTGAAGAAATAGCTGCTTCAATACAATTAATAATTATTACACCCTTAGCAAGTCTTTGTATTCTGCTCGCGATTTTTTCGAGTGCAAGCTTTGTCCCCCATATGCTTGAAAAAGGAAATATAGATCTTCTTTTGTCCAAACCAATTTCGCGTTCACAATTGCTGTTTGGAAAATTCCTTGGCGGACTTTTAGTTGTTTTAATTAATGTAGGATTCCTTATCATAGGAGTTTGGCTGGTTATTGCAATCAGGTTCTCAATATACAATTTCACTTTCCTCAGTATAATTCTTTCTGTTACTTTTACATTTGCGGTTCTTTATTCTATTATAGTTTTATTTGGAGTTGTTACACAAGGTTCAATTCTTGGAATGATGGCAGCATATTTTATCTTCCTTATATTAAGTCCGCTTCTTTATGCAGGGAAAGTTCAGTTTGGTGAATTAATTACAAGCGATTTTCTAAAATCTGTAATCGATTTTTTTTATTATATAGTTCCAAAAACATCTGAGTTGATGGGGCAAATAACAATGAATCTTGCTCTGGGAAAAGGAATTATTGACTGGCAGCCAATCCTAACCTCTTTAGCTTTTATGTTTGCTGCAATAGGTTATGCAATTTTTATATTTAACAAAAAAGATTTTTAATAATAATTGAAATCATAAAAAGAATTAAAATCTAAATTGCAAAAATTGACAGATTGCCATGAAGAGTGAATGACTGAATGATTGAATGTAAAAACAAATTCATTTGTTCAATCAATCATTCATTCATTTTATTTAATGAATCTATTAATTTTATATTAAAAAAAATTTCAATAACTAAAATGAAATATTGTGAAATCTTAGGGGATAGATATGGAAAATGAAAAGCTTAGACTTGAAGATCTTCTTGAAAAAAGAAATCAATATGAAGAAGGGGCAATAAACAATATTGCTATTATTGGTGCAGGTGTAATGGGGCAGGGAATTGCTCAAACAATTGCTGCTGCTGGACTTGAAGTCTTATTAATTGAAAAAGATACAAAACACCTTAACAAAGCAAAAAATGTACTCTCTTCTTCAATAGATAGGGAAATCCGCCGCTGGTCTATCACTCCTTCAGAGAAAAAAGCAATACTAAGCAGGATTAAATGGGAAACTGCTTTTGATAAAATTAAAGATTGCGACCTTATTGTTGAAGCAGTTGATGAGGATTTTGAATTGAAGAAAAAAATTTTTCAGAAAGCTGATGCACTTGCAACGAAAGATACAATCTTTGTTTCAAATACATCTACACTAAGTTTAACAAAAATTGCAGAGAGCACTTCTCGCCCTGAGAAAGTAATCGGAATGCACTTTCTACATCCTGTTCCTAAAATTCCGGTAGTAGAGCTTATAAAATGCCTCCATACTTCTAATGAGACTGTAGAGAAGACTAAAATTTTTACTGCACGTATTGGAAAGACACCGGTTGAAGTATATGAATATCCCGGCTTCGTAACAACAAGAGCAATTGTTCCTTTACTTAATGAAGCAATGTATATTCTTCTTGAAGGTGTTGCAACAGCAAAAGATATTGATACAGCAATGCGGCTCGGTTACAATTTTCAAATGGGACCACTTGAACTTGCCGACAGCATGGGACTTGATGAAGTTCTTGCCTGGATGGAAACTCTCTGGAAAACTCTTGGCGAACCAAGATACCGTGCCTGTCCTATCTTAAGAAAATTAGTAAGGGAAAGAAAGCTTGGCAAAAAAACCGGAGAAGGTTTTTATAAATATGATGAATATGGAAATATTATTTATGAAGCTTAATGTGTTAACCAAATATAATCAGGGGATAAAATGAAAATTCTTGTTCTTAATTGCGGAAGCTCATCAATTAAATACCAGTTTATTGATACAGATGAAAAAATTGCTCTTGCAAAAGGTTTGGTTGAAAGAATCGGGATGAGCAGTGCGATTCTTACTCATAAACGCTACGATGGCGATGAGATAAAAGTTGTCGGTGAAATCCTCGATCATAACATTGCTATAGAATATGTTCTTGGTGTTATGCTCAGCAAGAACCATGGAGTTATCGAAGATAAAAAAGATATTGAAGCTGTAGGACATCGAGTTGTTCATGGCGGCGAAACATTTTCAGATTCAGTTTTTATAACTGATGAAGTAATACGGGTTCTACAGGATAACATTGAACTTGCACCACTCCATAATCCACCTAACATAAAAGGTATTCTTGCTGTTAAAAGAACACTTCCCGGTACACCTCAATGCGGAGTATTTGATACTGCTTTCCACGCCAGTATGCCTCCTAAAGCTTATCTTTACGGTATTCCTTTTGAGCTTTATAAAAAATATAAGATAAGAAGATATGGTTTTCACGGAACATCTCACTTCTTTGTATCAATGAAAGCTGCAGAAATTCTTGGCACAGATATATCGGAGCTAAAGATTGTTACTGCTCATCTCGGCAACGGATGTAGTATGGCGGCGGTAAAAAATGGAATATCAGTTGATACAAGCATGGGATTTACTCCTCTTGAAGGTTTATTGATGGGAACAAGAAGCGGCGATCTTGACCCTTCTTTAATTCTTTATATTATGGGAAAAGAAGGTCTTTCTCTTAATGAGGCCGGTACGCTTTTAAATAAGCACAGCGGCTTAATTGGTATGAGTGGTGAAAGCAGCGATATGCGGGAAATTCTTTCTGCCAAAAGGGAACAGAAGAGAGCAAAGCATGCTTTCGATCTTTTTTGCTACAGGATTAAAAAATATCTGGGTGCTTATGCTGCTGCAATGGGTGGTCTCGATGCTTTTGTTTTTACAGGAGGGATTGGTGAAAATTCTTATGAAATAAGAGAGGAAGTATGCAAGGACTTAGGATTTCTGGGAATTGAAATAGATGAAGAAAGAAATCAAAATAAAAATAATATAATTTCTTCTGATTCTTCCAGAGTAAAAGTTTTATGTATTTCTACGAACGAAGAATTAGTTATCGCATTAGATACAGCAAAGATTGTTGAAGAAAAAATGGCAAAAGCTTAAAAAGTTTATTTATACTCAATCAGTTCATAACCAAAACGGATTGTTATTATTATGCCTGAAATCCATTCCACAGCCATTATCAGCTCCAAAGCTGAAATTGCATCTGATGTTGAAATAGGTGCATTCTCAATTGTTGAATCCGGTGTAATAATCGGAGAGGGAACGAAAATTTTTAATAATGTTACTATTAATACTGGTGCAAGGATTGGAAAGAATAATAAAATATACCAGGGTTCTGTAATTTCTGCACATCCTCAGGATCTTAAGTATGCCGGAGAACCTACAGAAATTATTATTGGCGATAGAAATGTAATAAGGGAGTGTGTTACAATCAGCCGTGCCACTGCTGAAGTTGGTAAATCTTTTATAGGGGATAACTGCCTTTTTATGGCTTACTCACATGCAGGGCATGATTGTTTGATCGGCAGTAATTGTATTCTTGCAAACAGTGTTGCAATTGCCGGTCACGTTGAAATAGAAGATAACGTTAGATTAGGCGGACTAGTTGGCATTCACCAATTTGTAAAGATTGGTGCATACACAATGGTTGGCGCTCATTCAATGGTTGTAAAAGATATTCTGCCTTATGGATTATTTTCTGGTAACCCTTTGGAATATGAAGGACTAAATGTTATAGGATTAAAAAGAGCAGGATTTACTGATGAAACGATTGAAACTGTTAAAAAAGCCTACAAACTTATATACAACTCAGGATTAAATGTTTCCCAGGCAGTAAAAAAAATAAAATCAGAGTTGGCTCAAACCGATGAGATAAAACATATTCTTCATTTTATAGAAAAAAGTAACAGAGGTATTTCAAAATAATTTATTAACTCACTTTTACATATTTTCTTAATCGTAATCTTAATCCTAATCGGATTATTAAAATCGAATAAGATTATGATTAAGAGTAAGATTTTAAATAAATTTTCATAATGACATTTGAAACTTTTTTACTCTCCTTCATACCTTTATTTGTTGCGATTGATATTATAGGAACCGCTCCTATTTTTCTTGGCTATACTAATGATATTTCCGAATCCAAAAGAAAAAAACTTATTGTTGAAGCAATACTAACCGCATTTATTGTAGCAAATGTTTTTATTGCAGGTGGGAAGCTTATCTTTAGTTTCCTCGGCATAACCATAGATGATTTCAGAATTGCCGGCGGCATTATTCTTTTAATACTTTCTGTAAGTGATATAATTTCATCATCGGAGCAAAGAAGGAACCCGGGTAAAGATATTGGCGTTGTTCCGCTTGGAATTCCTTTAATAATGGG
>MHAF01000148.1 GCA_001802865.1 Ignavibacteria bacterium RBG_16_34_14 | reverse complement strand
AATTTTATTTCGATTCAGATTCAAATAATGTTGTTGATCAGATTCTTGAAAGTTTGACAAGTTTAACTCTTCAGCCGGCAGATTCTTTAAGTATCCAATCGTCAAACTCACTGCTGAATTTACAAAACAAAATTTTAACTGCTGTAAGAATAGTTTTTCAGAATGATGAAGATACATTAAACAACTATGCTGAGAAGTCTGTTCAGCCGGGATTTTCTCCAAACTCTGTTTTAATAAATGAGGTAATGTACGATCCTAAAAATGATGAACCTGAGTGGTTTGAGATTGTTAATGTGGGAAATGATTCTGTTAATATTAAAAACTGGTCTGTGAGTGATATTCTTACAACACCAACTAAAAACTTTTTAACAACCGAAGATATTTTTATTCACTCTGATGAATTTATAATCATATCAAAAGACACTTCTATTTATAATTTCCATCCTGATCTAAGTGCAAAAGTTGTAACTGCTAATTTCGGAACACTAAGCAATACATCAGATGGAATTATTATTTATGATTTCAGAGATGGAATTATAGATAGCTTGTTGTACGATTCAGATTGGGGAGGAAGAAATGGTTATTCCCTTGAACGGATTTCTTTATCAGTTACTACAAATGATAGTTCAAGTTGGGCAACTTCTTTAAGTGATAAAAGAAGCACACCGGGAAAAGAAAATTCAATTTCGTTTGTTCCTGATTATGAAAGAGATCAATTATTGATTAACGAAATAATGTTTGATCCTGATATTGATAACAGTGAGTTTATAGAATTCTTTAACAATGGAGATTCGGAAATCAATATCGGCGGCTGGCTGATTGAAGATGAAAATAAAAATTTGTACAAACTTTCGGATACAAGTTTTACATTACCGCTCGATTCATATTTTCTACTAATCTCGGATTCTATAACTCTCGAACGTTATAACCTTAATAATTATAGGAACAAAGTAGTAATTGGAGAATCTTCTCTCGGTTTGGTTAACACCGGAGAATTAATTTTACTTAAAGATGCAAAGCGGAATATAATTGATTCGGTTTGGTATTCCGATAAATGGCATAATAAAAATATAATCACAACAAAAAACAGATCACTCGAAAGAATAAATCCTTCATTGAATGGAAATGATCAGTCCAACTGGAGTACATCTGTAAGTTCTGATGGCGCAACACCCGGTTTACAGAACAGCATTTTTACAGACAACTTAAATAAAGAAGCAAAAATATCTGTTTCACCAAATCCATTTTCTCCTGACAATGACGGTTTCGAGGATTTCGCTTTAATCAATTATAACATCACTCAGACTATAGCACAGGTAAGGGTAAAAATTTTTGACAGCAAAGGAAGGCTTGTTAGAACTTTAATAAATAACCAGGCAAGCGCTTCTTCAGGTTCAATTGTATTTGATGGACTTGAAGATGATGGAAGAGCAATGAGAATTGGAATTTATATTATCTTTCTTGAAGCATTGAATGACAACTCAGGTGTTGTGGAAACTTTGAAGACGACTGTTGTGGTTGCAAGGAAGCTGGATTGAGAAGTTTATACAGAATATTATCTTGATCAATAATTTTTTGTAATTCAATAAAAATCTTAAAAAGAATTGGGAACTAAATCCCGAAGGGATGAAATATTTATAGATATAATTGTTAGTTAAATAAAATAAATCCCGTAGGGATGACATAGAAACTGTATCATCCCTAAAGGGATTAAGAAATACTATGTTGCTGTTTTGTTTTTTCTATAATTATATCGTCCCCTTCGGGACTTAGGATAGAAAAATAAAAACAAAGTTGAGGAATGAAGTCTAATTGCTTCTATGATTTAATTCTAATAATTTATTTATCATAAACATTTCATTCAATATGTTCAAACAACTTAACTGGATAGAAAGAAAATTTGCTTTTGATTTCCCTGTTGAAATCTTTCCAGTAATTATAGAACGCTTCAGAGGAACACCTGCAAGACTTGAGGAAATGACAAAAAATCTTTCCGAAAAAATCTTAACATTCAAACCCGATGGCAAATGGTCAATCAAAGAACAAGCAGGGCACTTGATTGATCTTGAAGATCTCGGTGAAAAAAGACTTGATGATTATCTGCATGGAAAAGAAATTCTTTCTCCTGCTGATATGACAAACAAAAAAACTTATGAAGCAGGTTACAATCAAAAAAATATTAATGATCTTCTGAAAGAATTCAGAACTGCAAGAGAACATCTTGTTCATAGATTAGAAAATCTTACTAAAGAACAAGCTGCAATTGTATCAGTCCATCCCCGATTGAACAGGAAGATGAGAATTATTGATTGGGCTTATTTCATGTCTGAGCATGACGATCATCATTTAACTTCCATCAGGTTATTAAAAGGGATAAAGGTATAGGGTATATGGTTTTTTATTGTAACCCTATACCTTTATACCATATACCTATATCAATATGAAGATTGAAATAAGCCACAACATCTGCCTTACACAGATTACAATAGAAGATAAACCTTCTCTCCTCAAGTATATCAACGACAAAGACATTTATAACAACACTCTTAAAATTCCTTTCCCGTATACAGAAAAAGATGCCGATGATTGGATAAGCTTTGTTGAGTCTTCAAAAACGGAAACGGGAGTATTAAAACACTGGGCAATTAAAAATGAGAACAATGAACTAATTGGGGGAATTGGGTTTCATACAAAATACGGATTGCATTCACACAAAGATGAAATTGGATACTGGCTTGGGAAACCTTTCTGGAATAAAGGAATTATTACTGAAGCTGTTAACAAAATCTGTTCAATCGGATTTACAGATTTTAATCTTACAAGAATTGAAGCAACTGTTTTCACCAGCAATAATTCTTCTAAAAGAGTTCTTGAAAAAGCCGGATTTATACTTGAGGGCACATTGAGGAAATTTTATTATAAGGATGATAAGTTTATAGATGCTGAAATTTATACAAGATTGATTTGAATTATAGTTTTTAGTTCATATTAAATACGTCACATTAAAAGTAAACTTTAATTATTACATTGTCGTTAAAATGATTGCAGCTAAATTTTTATTTAGTAGCTATGGTCAAGAAAGGAAGCATTTATGTACAGGATAAGCAGTGGATTATTGTTAAGATTGAAAGGTATATATGCTGCCATATTGTTTCTTTCATTGTTCTTTCTGATGATGACTTAGAGTTACCTTCAATTACTTTAATAAACCGTGTTAAAAGGTGCGGTTTTTTTGTAAATCAAAAACATAAATCCTTATATTGCCCGCCATATTTTCCTAATAAAATTTTATGCTTAAAGATATTCTCCTTGAAATCTTTCAAAGAGATTTAAATAAACTTAAAACTGAAATAGAATCTTATTCTAATGAATCTAATATCTGGTTTATTTCAAAAGATATTCTTAACTCCGGTGGGAATTTATGCTTACATATTAATGGAAATTTAAAACATTTTGTAGGCGCTGTTTTGGGGAAGAGCGGATACATAAGAGACAGGGAACGTGAATTCAAGGACAAGAACATTCCCAGGAAAGATTTATTAAAATCTATTGATGAAACTATTGATATAGTCAATAACACTATCGAATCCATCCCGGAAGAAATGTTTTCAAAAAGCTATCCTGTTGAATATTCAAATAAAATAGTTACAACAGAAAATCTTTTTCTTCAGCTTGCAACTCATCTTAATTATCATCTCGGGCAAATAAACTATCATAGAAGACTAATTGATAAATGAAACAAATCTTTTCTTTTTCCTCTTTATTTATTAACATTTGACAAGGATCTTTTCCATGAGGATTAATGTGATCTAAACGTCACACATTTATAGTCCCTTTTCTTTTCTCTTGCTTTAAAAAAAGTTTATTCTATTTTAGAACAGTGAGTTAGGGTTAATAACTTAAAGGTATGTTTTATGAAAGAAGAGCTGCAGGTTGTGCCTGAAAAAAAAATGTGGATTGTAAAAAAGAATAATGTTATTCATTCAATTCACTCAAAAAGAGAAACTGCTGTGAAAGTTGCTAAAATTCTGGCGCACAATCTTCGCACAGAATTAATTATTCACAGAAGGAATGGTGAAATTCAACGAACTCGTCCGGTTTAATCTTCTTTCCAAAAAATAAAATTGAATCTCCTCTCAATCCGCAAGTTGGGATACTACTCAGTTTTTACTTTAAACAACAAGAATTTTCGTAAATTTCTTTTTATTAAAACTGATTTGTATGATCGAAATTAAAAATCTGCATAAAAAATTTGGAAATAAAGAAGTCCTTAAAGGAATAAACCTCACAATTAATAAAGGGGAAACAATTGTAATTATAGGAAGAAGCGGATGCGGTAAAAGTGTTCTTATAAAACATATTGTAGGATTACTTCAGCCCGATGAAGGTTATGTAAAAGTTGAAGGAAGAATTGTTAGTGATTTAAATGAAAAGGAACTTTACCTGCTTAGAAAAAAATTTGGGTTTCTGTACCAGGGAGCTGCATTATTCGATTCTATGACAGTTGAGGAAAATGTTGGTCTTTCATTAATGGAATCTTCTGCAAAACCTCACTCTGAGAAGATTCACAAAGTAGTTGATGAAAAACTTGGAATCGTGGCATTATCTGGTGTGAATAAATTAAAACCGGCTGAACTCTCCGGTGGAATGAAGAAGCGCGTTGGTCTGGCAAGAGCATTAGTTACAAATCCGGATTATATTCTTTATGATGAACCAACGACTGGTCTCGACCCGATTATGTCTGATTCAATTGATAAGCTTATAAAGGAGCTTACTGAAAAATTGAACGTCACTTCAATAGTTGTTACCCACGATATGCAGAGTGTAAAGAATGTTGCAGATAAAGTTGCAATGATACATGATGGAATAATTTATTTTACCGGCGCACCTGACGAAATGCTGAAATCAAAAGATCCTGTTATTGTTGAGTTTATTAAAAGAACAGGCATTTGAATTTCCCCTCCCTTTCAAATCAAATTGTATATAATATCACAAATCCAAAATTTTTTGTTCATTAAATTAATATTAAATATATAGTTGATTGGTATGATCAAATTAATTTGGATAAGTGATACAGAAAGTAAAGGAATTGTTTTCTGGTTTCTAAAGAAAATTTCCTATTTAAAAGATTATTATGATGTTAATGGAGAAAAAGCCGAAGAAATAATTTATGATGAATCCACGGATTTCTTGTACTTAAATATAAAGAGACCCGCAAACACAGATTATATGAATAGGCTAGGCTTACGTAATATTAATCGTTTGCTGGTTTCGGTTTTTAAATTAAAACCTGTCAAATCACGCTTCATAAAATTCCTGTTCCCACCAAAGATTATTAAAACTATTGCTCAGAATATTTTAATTAAGAATAAGGGTATAGGCATAAAGGTCAGATAATAATTGTCCTTAGTACTTAAACTAAATTTATCCTTATACCTGTATACCTTATGCACGAACTTTATACCTTTTTACAGCTAATTACATTAATTTAAGAATTTAAAAAAATGCTCTTATTATGAATGAATCTTTTTCCATTATCGAAGTAATTCAGCTAATGCTTGCACCGGGAATAATGATCTCCGCCTGCGGATTATTATTGCTCGGTATGAACAATAAATATTCTCTCGTTGTAAACAGGATCAGAATTCTGAATGAAGAGAAAAGAAGATTTGTAACCAAAGCTGCCGAAAAAGATTTTTCGTACGATGAAACTATTCGGCTTGAAAGTATTTCCCGCCAGCTTTCAGCATTAACTTACAGAGCAAAGCTTGTAAGGAATGCTGTGTTCTTCTATACAACAGCCGTTGCTTCATTTGTTCTCACTTCTTTATTTATAGGAGTGCAGTATCTCGGTGAGTTCCAGAGTTTAAACTTTATTATAACAACTCTTTTTCTCATAGGAATGATTGCTGTTTTAGCAGGAGTTATTTTTGCAGCTTATGAAACGATAAAAGGTTACCAGATAATTCATCTTGAAGTAAAAAGCGCAGAGTAATCAGCTTACGTTATGCTAAACATTTGGAATGTTGGAAAATTGGAATGATGGAATTATTTTTTAGTACTTATCTCATTATTCCAATACTCCATAATTCCATTATTCCAAAGATTGTGTAAGATGAGTAATTAATGAATATTGAAAAAGGATTAGACTCAAAAGAACTGCTCAAGCCGGGTAATATGCTTCGTCTTTATGCAACCGGGGCTTTCCCAATGGCAGATGATAATGGAAAGATAAACTGGTTTATGCCTGAAGTAAGAACAATTATTCCTCTGGATAATTATAATATTCCAAGAACACTAAAAACATTTCTTAAGAAGAATTACTTTGAATTCCGTTATGACACTGATTTTATTTCTGTTATAAGAAGCTGTGCTGATAGAAAAAAAACCTGGATCTCAGAAGAATTAATTGAAGCTTACAAACGCCTTCATAAGAAAGGTCATATACATACAGTAGAAACCTGGCAAAATGGAAAGCTTGTGGGTGGTTTATATGGAGTTACTTTTAGAGGAGCTTTTTTTGGTGAGTCAATGTTCTCAAAAGTACCGCAGGCATCCAAAGCTGCGCTCCTAAAATTAATTGAAT
>MHAF01000147.1 GCA_001802865.1 Ignavibacteria bacterium RBG_16_34_14 | reverse complement strand
CAATTAATACATTCTTCTGTTATCACTATTGCCATTTAGTATCTCCTGTATTCTCAGCCAGAGGCTGATCAGCCTAATGCTGAAAAAAAATCACAATAAAAGCCTTTGTAAGTTTAATAAAACAATTTCAAATTCAAAAGTCTCAGCCGGAGACTGATCAGCCTTCGGCTGAAAAACCTTTGTCCCAAACTTGTTTCAGGATCAAAAATAGTTTTATGTTCCCTGCTCCATACTGTTTACTCCTTACTCTTTCCTCTATGCACTTTGCCCTCTGCCCAAACTACCAGCTTCCACTTGAACCACCACCGCCAAATGAACCACCACCGCCACTAAACCCTCCAAAACTACCTGAACTGAATCCACCTCTTCCTCCTCCAGGTCCACCAAAATAAATGAAACCTCCTCTTCGCCCTCTCCCTCTTCCTCTGAAAATAAACATCAGGATTCCAAATATTATCATTATGATTGTTGAGATAAAAGGAGTCCCTTCATCATCTTCAGAAACATCTTTTTTTGCTTTATATTCTCCTGCAATTGCAGAAATAATTGCATCAATGCCTGCAGTTATACCGGCATAAAAATCATTCTTCTTAAAATGAGGAACAATTACATTTCTTATTATTGAACTTGCGAGTGCATCAGGTAAAGCACCCTCAAGTCCGTAACCAACTTCTATCCTCAGCTTCTTATCATTCTTCGCAACAAAAAGGAGGGCGCCATTATCGTGTTCTTCTGTGCCGATTTTATTCTTTTGAACAATCTCGTATGAATAATATTCGATTGGATAATCATTAAGAGTTGCTATCATAAGCATAACAAGCTGGTTTGTTGTGCTGTCTTCAAAAGTTTTAAGGCGATGATTGAGAGTTTCAAGCTGACTACTGCCCAATGTATTTGTGAAATCATTTGCCCACTGCTTAAGAACAGGGACTTCAGGCTGTGCAAATAAAAAGGATGTTAATGCAAGTATAAAAAAGAGAAACTTCATCAGGAATTAAAACTCAACTTTAGGTGGAGTTTCTGATCCCGGAGTGGAAGTAAAATATTGTTTCTCACCAAAGCCAAATAATCCGGCAAAAATTGAAGTCGGAAATCTTTTTATTGTTGTATTATATTGTTGTACAACCTGATTAAAATTTCTTCTTTCAACTGAAATTCTGTTTTCAGTTCCTTCAAGCTGTGCCTGAAGCTGTAGAAAATTTTCATTTGCTTTTAGCGTCGGATAATTTTCTACTGTTACAAGTAAACGTGAAAGAGCGCCGCTTAATTCACCCTGAAGCTGCTGAAATCTCTGAAATGCCTGTGGATCATTCAAAACTTCAGGTGTTACATTAAACTGGCTGACTTTTGATCTTGCTTCTGTTACATCCGTTAATACACCCCTTTCAAATTCAGCATATCCTTTTACTGTATTAACAAGATTAGGTATAAGATCAGTTCTTCTTTGGTACTGATTTTCAACCTGGCTCCAGCTTTGATTAACTGATTCGTTTAGCGTTACTAAATTATTGTAAGAACCTATTCCCCAGATAACTAAAATGATAACAAATAAGACTATTACTCCAATAATTGAGAGAGTTATTATCAACCCTTTATTTTTCATTATTCCTCCTGAAAGGTTGAGGGATATGAGTTTTAATTAAAACTCACTTTCAATAATTCAAATTAAATTTTTTTTTAGCCAATATGCAATACTGAATTTGTATAAGTTTTGGGTAAAGGGTATAAGGTAGAAAGGAAATTCAAGTCCTTATACCACATATCTATATACCACGATTCAGGGTTTTAAACCTGAATAAGAATGCTGAAGGTAAAAAAGAGACTCATTTGCAATCTGAATATTCTTTTCAACTGCAAATTTTTCAGCATTCTGCAAATTCCCCTGATAAAACCTGAACCACAAAAAATTTGTCACGGCAAGACCATCAAATATTCTATTTTCAATAAAAGCGTCAACTGCAATGTAACCCCACAAAGCACACCATCCTAATGAAAGTAATCCACTTAGATAATTTCCTGTATAAAACTGTCCGGTTCCAGGTAAAATAACAGAAGCAACTTTTGCAAATGTAACTGAGTATTTTTTTTTATGAGTATTTTCACATAAAATTTTCAGTTCATGATCCGCAGATATTTTTGAGAATTCTAAAGCTGCTTTATCCCACTCATCATTAAAGATATATACCCAGCCCCGCCAGTGATTTATTTCATCTTTTTTATCAATCCATCTTCCATCTTTCTCTAATTCATCAAGCAGGTTAAGTGCATTATCAGCTGTTCTTCTTAAAATATTTATACGAATAATTTCCGTTTTGATTCTATAAATATCTTCACTGTTCTTCGCATTTATTTCTGCAAGAGTAAAATAATGAATTGCCTCATTAAACTTTCCTCCCTGCTTATAGCTTTGAGCAATATATTCATCAGTGAAAGAACCATAAGTATTGTTTGTATCAAAAAATTTTAAACGTTTATACTCAGTTATTGCATCAAAATAATTTTCTTTTTCGTATAGATTTTTTGCAAACTCAAACTGCTGTTGCAGATATTCCTGTGAAAAAGAAAGATTCGCAGCTAATAAAGAGGTTAGAAGTAAATATTTATTTAATAAAATCATTTGGGGGTAAAAAATAATTTTTGTTTTGAAGATATTCTCTCAGATTTGCATTGTATTCATAATCTACTTTAGCATTATAGATATGTGCAGCCGTAACGGAACCATAAATATTTCCGGTATAAAAGAAAAAGCCTAATCCTGCAAACAACCATCCTCTGAAATTATGATCATGTGAAAAATTATCATAAGATAAAAAAGTAAAAAGAGATGCTGCAAGAAATGCTGTAATCCCATCTCCAATTTCACCGAGATAAATTTTCCCGCTCCCCGGCAAAACAGCAGACATTAATCCTGAAAACAATGAACTTTTATATGGAGGTTCTTTTTTCTGTTTATAGAAGTTCAAAATATTTTCTCGTTCGGTTAAAGGAAAAGGTTCTGAAAAGTTTTTCTGATCAGGAAGTTCACTTGAAGTAAAAAGATAAGAAAGATAAAGTAATCTCTGAAAACCTTTTTCATCTTTCTTACTTAAATTATTCTGTAATTCTTCATATTTCCCCGATTGGAAAAGTGTCTTATAATATTCTTTTTCAGATTCATTATAAAAAACTGATTCATACTTTATTCCAGAAAATTTTTCTAAAGCTAATTCATTATTCTCTATCGATTGATATGCAAGTGCAATTTTGAATTCTAAAGTATCATTATGTTCAATTCTTAACAACTTTTCATATTCAGAAACAGAACGAAGAAAATCTTTTTCAGAAAACAAATGATCTGCGAATTTCCTTATGTTTTCAGAAGCGTGAAGGGTAGACGTTTGAGAATGAGCAAATGAATTAAGGAAAAAAAATAACAAAAATATTTTCTTCATTCAGAAGTAACTATTTCGTTTGCAGGAATGTAATCAATTTTTCTTTTGGAAAGAGTGTAAAGATATGCAGGATCATAATAACGGCCTGATTTTACTCTGGGATATTTTCCTTGCTTAAAAATATTCAAATCCCTTGTAAACCGATCAAAGAACATTAAGGAACCCTGGAAAATATTTGTTTCTTTCGCAGCATCAAGAAGAAAAGCTGAGCAGGAAGGTCTGAAAGGACAATTATCACCATCAACATCCGAAATAAAAAACCAGTAACCATTAACAAGAGATTTTATGATAAATTTCCCAGGGTTATCTGATTCAAAACTATAATCTCTGTTTCTGAAATTTTCATTTATCTTATAATCATTTTCGGCTTTTCCCCATTTCTCCCAGTCAGACTGAGCATATAGATTCATTGATAAGAGAATAAATAAGGAAATAATTGTAAATACATATTTCATAATTAATTCTCAATCGTAATCCTACTCTTAACTTTAATCCGATTACATGTGCGATTACGAATAATATTTCTTGAACTTACTTTTGAACTTGCTCTTGTTCTACTTCGCATCAAGAAGCGATCTTGCAATAACCAATTTTTGAATCTCTGAAGTACCTTCATAGATTTCTGTAATTTTTGCATCACGGAGATATCTTTCAACCAGATATTCCCGAACATAGCCATATCCGCCATGAACCTGTATCGCATCCAGTGCATTCTCAACAGCAACTTTTGAAGAATATAATTTTGCCATTGCGGCTTCTGCATAATAGGGTTTACCAGCATCTTTTAATGCCGCAGATTTGAAAGTCAGCATCTTTGCGCAATCAACTTTAATTGCCATATCGGAAAGTTTAAATTGAATAGCTTGTAAATTTGCGATCGGGCTGCCAAAAGCTTTTCTCTCTTTTGAATATTTCACTGCTGCTTCGAATGATGCTTCTGCGATTCCAATTGCCTGAGCGGCAATTCCGATTCTCCCGCCATTTAGTGTGTTCATTGCAAAGTTAAAACCTTTCCCTTCTTCCCAAATAAGATTTTCAACCGGAACTTTGCAATTTTCAAATGTAAGTGAACAAGTATCTGAACTTCTTATTCCAAGCTTATCTTCCTTTTTTCCCTGACCAAAACCTTCAAATCCTTTTTCTACTAGGAAAGTTGAAATCCCCTTGTGACCTTTTGATTTATCGGTAGTTGCCATTATAAGATAGTAATCAGCATTCTTTCCATTTGTAATCCAGTTCTTCATTCCATTAAGAAAATAATAATTATCTTTTTTATCTGCAGTTGTTCTTTGGTTTGTTGCATCACTTCCAGCTTCAGGTTCTGAAAGACAAAACGCTCCAAGCTTCTCCCCTTTTGCAAGTGGAATAAGATAATTTTGTTTTATATAATCAGTACCGTACTTCTCAAGTCCGTAACAAACAAGAGAATTATTAACTGACATAATTACCCCTACGCTTGCATCAACTTTAGAGATTTCTATCATTGCAATAACATAACTTATTGTATCAAGACCGGCACCACCATAATCCGGAGAAACCATCATACCCATAAAACCGAGCGCGCCAAGCTGCTTAACTATTTCTGCAGGAAACTCTGCATTAATATCACGTTCAACGGCAGAAGGGGCAATTACCTCCTGTGCAAATTCTTTTGCTGACTGCTGGATCAATATATGATCTTCTGTAAAATCAAAATTCATTTTACTCCCTTTTAATATTCTGTAACGAATTAAATAACTATTAAGATTCAGATCCCTTTAAGGATTTGTTTTATATTCAAAAATAGTTGATATATCTAATGTTTGCAATCATGTATTTGCTCTATTTCAGACAGACTTATATTTATCTTGCTTAAAATTCTTCTGAAAAACTATTTATTTAGTATATGCAGGAACTTCATTAATGAAGTTCCTACTTTTTAACATTCCTACCCTAATAATTAAAATCACAAAATGAGGAATTTGATTGTTTGAAATCTTATTTTTGTAATGTAACTCTTTAGATACTTAACAGTGGGAGAAAATAATGTTGAACGAAGTGCCTGCCCCGATTCAATCTTGCCTGTCGGCAGACAGGTCGGGGAAATCCCGTTTTACGGGAAAAAATCTTTACCTGCCCTATTTAATAATTTGGGGGATTCTTTTAACATCCAATTCATTCTCACAATTCCAAAACATTCGTATAGATGGACCTCAAAGCTGGGATCCTAATGAAGTTACAATTGCAATTAATCCTCTTAACCCAAATATACTTGCTGCCGCTGCAAACATTGATCATTTTTACCTCTCCACTAATGGAGGGCTTAACTGGAGTGAATCTCATCTTAGCTCTATGCTTGGAGTTTATGGTGATCCGGCTCTTTTATTTGATAGTTTAGGAAATCTTTATTACGCACATCTCTCCGATCCTGTTTCAGGTTACTGGATTGACAGGATTGTTGTTCAAAGATCAACAAATTACGGATTAACCTGGAATGATGGCGCAGGAGTTGGATATTTTTCTCCCAAGAATCAGGATAAGGAATGGCTTGCAGTTGATTTAACACAATCTCCATATCGTGGGAATATTTATCTAACCTGGACTGAATTTGATAGTTATGGTAGTGGTAATCCTAATGACAGTTCAAGAATAAAATTTTCTAAATCAACTGATGAAGGAATAACCTGGAGCCCTGCAGTTACAATAAGTGATAGAAGTGGAAATTGCATTGATTCGGATAATACAACTGAAGGAGCAGTTCCTTGCGTTGGACTAGATGGAGAAATTTATGTAAGCTGGGCTGGACCACTTGGATTGGTTTTCGATAAGTCAACTGATGGCGGATTAACCTGGGGCAATGATATTTTCGTTTCTAATATTCCCGGTGGATGGGATTTTGATGTGCCGGGAATTTATAGAGCCAATGGCTTGCCAATTACAATGTGCGATATAAGCAACTCTCCAAACAGAGGAAGCATTTATATTGTATGGTCTGATCAACGGAATGGAACTTCCAATACCGACATCTTCCTAGTTAAATCCACAAATAAGGGAAATACCTGGAGCCTTCCTGTAAAAGTTAATAATGAAGCATCTACAAGACACCAGTTTTTCGTATGGTCTACAATTGATCAGTCTACAGGTCATTTATGGTTTGTTTTTTATGATAGAAGAAATACTACAGCAACAGAGACAGATGTATTTGCTGCTAAATCTACAGATGGCGGAGTAACTTTCGATAATTTCAAAATCAGTGATACACCTTTTATACCAACAAGTGGAGTTTTTTTTGGTGATTATACAAACATAGCGGCTTTTAATGGTAAGATTTATCCCATATGGATGCGTCTTCAAGGTGGTCAGCTCAGTGTTTGGACTACTATTATTGAAGATATTGTTCCTGTTGAGCTGATTAATTTTTCTGCAAATGTTATGGATAATAGAGTTGAATTGAAATGGGAAACTTCAACAGAAACCAATAACCAGGGATTTATAATTGAAAGAAAAAAAATTAATTCTAATGCTGATCAGGATTGGAGGGAAATAGGATTTATTGAAGGCAACGGAACTACTACCGAGTTTAACAAATATAGATTTGTTGATAATCCATTTTTAAATGGTGTTTACTGTTATCGCCTTAAGCAGGTTGATTTTGATGGTACATTTGAATATTCAAAAGAAGTTGAAGTTAATGTAATGGTAATAGAAGATTTTGCGCTGATGCAGAATTATCCTAATCCATTTAATCCAAGTACAGTTATCAGTTACCAGTTGGCAGTCGCCAGTCAAGTGACGCTAAAAGTTTATGATGTTTTGGGAAATGAAGTTGCTGTTCTTATTGATGAAGAAAAAGAACCAGGAGTTTACGAAGTTGAGTTTGATGCCAAAGACTTACCAAGCGGAATTTATTTTTATAAACTTCAGGCAGAAAATTACTCTGCAACTAAGAAAATGATTTATTTAAAATAAAATGGAATGAAATGAAAAAGTTGCTTTTAATTCTTTCGCTCGGCCTTATTATCTGCTTAGGATGTGACGATGAACTAATAACGCCCATTATTGAAAATAATTATGGTGTTTATGGAACCATAATAGATACATCCGGAAAACCAGTTAGTAATGTAAGTATTTTTTATCTTTTTAATTATTCTGAATTGCCAAATATTAATTTGAAACCCAATTATATCTTTTCAACAGATAGTTTATTTGAAAATAAATTATTTCAAAACATTCCCAATCCTGTCTATGAAGATACCTATATCCGTTTTTCTTTAGATTCAAGGAGTGTTGTTGAATTAAAACTTAAATATAAATTGGATGGGAAAACTTTTTATACATATAAAGACACGCTGCCCTATGGAATGTACCAGCATTATTTAGATACCCTTGGAAGAAACACTGAATTAAAAAATGGAATCTATAAGTACCAGTTGAAGATCAAATCCTTAGATGGTTTTGATTTTTTTGATGAAAAAGAATTGGTAATTGTAAGTGTTAACAACAAGCCTAATTCATTCTCCAATGATAGAGGAGAATACTTCTTTAATGGTTCTGAGGCATTTGTTGGAGATACCATCAATGTTTGTTCTATTTATTATCCAGATGATATTTATAAATATCCTATTGAAGATGAGATTTATTTATTGTTCCGAAAAGATGGATATTTATCTAAAACTATAAAAGTGAAACTTTATCCGGGAATTCGATTTACTCAGGATGTTGTGTTGGAAAAGGAAGGTAAGCAATGAAAAACTTTTTTCTCCTTATCAATTTCGTTTTTATAATCTCAAATGTTGGTGTCGCTCAAGATTGGTGGGAATGGATTTCCCCTTATCCAACTAATAATATTCCTGAGTTCTCATGTGAAAAGGATGGTTATGTTTTTTATTTTGGTTTTCCAAAATCCTTTTTCCTTACAACTGATGGAGGTAATACTTTCATATCACGAAGCCCATATAAAAATATTACTGATTTCTATAATTATTATACAGACAGAGGTGCTTTTGCTGATAGTTTAACTGGTGTTATGGCAGATGATGAGGGAATATTACGAACGACTGATGGAGGCAAAAATTGGTTAACGATTGCTAATGGATATAATTCTGTTTTTGTTACTTTTGGAGATGAATCTGTTGGGTGGTTAATTGGTTGGGGTGGTATCCAAAAAACAACAAATTCAGGAGTAACATGGATTAATATTACTACATCTGGATTATTTGAAAATCCATCGGGATCCCTTTCAAGAATTTATTCTTTGAACAAAGATTATCTATGGGTTTGTTCAAATTTCAATTACAATTCAGGTGGAAGGATTTTCTTTAGCTCAAATGGAGGTAGTAATTGGAATAATCAAAGTCCAATTACTTCGGATTCAACCCATCAGGTTTACTATCAGGATATTAAAATAAATGAATCGGGAATTGGTTTTGCAGTCGGGAAAATGTATTTAACTACTGAAGAGAAATGGAAACCAATAATATTTCGGACGACAAACTTCGGTATATCCTGGCAGGAAATTTATTTTGAAGATATTAATCCTAAAATAATTGTAACCAAGAATGACAATGAATGGTTGATTTTTGGTGATAAAAAAAGATCAACATCTGATTACGAAGTCTTTTCTATTGTTTTAAAAACAACTGATGGTGGAAATACCTGGCTTTATAAAGAAGAAATTACGAGCGGTTATTATTCTGATTCCCCTACAACAGCAGAGTATGTAGCAAAATATGATAAAGTTTTATTGTCAGCATATTCAGGTTTTTATAAGTCAGTAGATTTTGGAGATACGTTTAAACGTATATCAAATGATACAGAAATACGTGTTCGAGGATTTGCTTTAGAGAAAAATCCTTCTTCTCAAAATCAATTAGCCATTGCAGTTTCGGATGGAGATAGTTTACTGGTTAGTGAAAATGGTGGGCGAGAATGGCAAAAGAAATTTTTAGCTTTCGATATGAACAGAATAATTCCCGGAGCTGTTGATATTGCAGATGGCTGTATATTTATAGTTACCGATTGGAATAAAGTCTATAAGTCTCTTGATAAAGGTGATTCCTGGGAAAAAATTTATACCAGTCCTGGTGGAATCAGGAATTTAACTGCTTATGATAGGAATAATATAGCATTTAATTCATCTCTAGGTTATGCCCCATCGTTATTTTTTAGTAGTGATGGTGGAGAAAATTGGATAGTAACTCCACGCAATTCTTCTTCATATGAAAATGACATTCAAATGATTAGACCAAAAGAAATATACAACTGTGGTGCATTTTATGATTCGCTTACTTATGGATATATCTATTATACTGATGATGCAGGGTATAACTGGAGAGTATTTGATACAAAAAGGGAATTAAATCAGATAAAAGTACTTGATAATAAAAATGCTATTGCCATTAGTCTTTATGACATTTACAGAACAACTGATAGTGGTGATTCCTGGAAAATATCTCAGAGTTCAAATGATTATTATAATTACTTCGATCGAGTTGCCTTTAGTGATTCATTAAATGGAATGCTAAAAAAATCTTACAAGCTTTATAAAACTGTTGATGGCGGGAAAAGCTGGATTGAATCTTCTCTAAGTTTGCCAACCTGGGGTCAGTTAAAGAAAATGGAATTTAATAGTCAGGGAGATTTATTCATTTTAGGTGAATTCAGTCTTTGCATTTTAAAAAATCCAAATCTTTTTTATAACCAGAATAATAGAATCGCTATTTTACCTAAAAATCATTCTCTCTCCCAAAACTATCCCAATCCATTTAACCCAACTACCAGTATTCAGTATACAGTAGGTAGTAGGCGATTCGTAACACTAAAAGTTTACGACGTCTTGGGAAGAGAAGTAGCAACTCTTGTTAATGAAGAAAAATCTCCGGGAGAATATGAAGTTAAATTCTTCGCCAAAGGCGGATTGGCAAGTGGAGTTTACTATTACCAGATTAAGTCTGGTGATTTTATTCAAACAAAGAAAATGTTGATGATTAAGTGATTCAATTAAAATCCCGATTTTATCGGGAATACTCTTACAGTAGTGGTTTAAACAATCCACATTTTTACTCATACATAACTCAGAAATAAGGAGGAAAAATCTTATGCCAGATAAAAAAGCTGATCTTGCTGGACCAGGAATTGGTAATTACGATGAACTGGAAAAAATCCTTCCAACAGATTACCGTCCAATACTCAACCCAAAAGAAACTCAAAAAGCCATATATGAAGCAAAGGATTACATTGAAGATCATATGTGTAAAGTCCTCAACTTAATTAAAGTGCAAGTGCCTCTTATTGTTGATGCTGAAAGCGGTGTTAACGATATGCTTGACAGGGATGGTTCACGTACGCCGATTCAATTTCATATTTCTAATGATTATGAGAAACATCCAGTTGATGCACAGGTTGTTCAGGCAGCAACTAAATGGAAAAGAGTTGCACTAAAGCAGTTTAATATGAAGACTGGTGAAGGATTGATTACAGATATGCGTGCGGTTCGTAAAGATTATTTTTTAGATCATGATCATAGTGTTTATGTGGATCAATGGGATTGGGAAAAAGTAATTACAGATAAGCAGCGTAATTTAAAGTATCTTAAAAATGTTGTTACAAAAATCTGGGAAGTTTTAGTTGGTGCAGAACGACACGTACAGCGGAAGTTTCCAAAACTTAAGACAAAAAAATATCCGAACCTGCCTGATGAACTAACTTTTTTACACGCAGAAGATATTCTTGATATGTACCCTGATTTACCACGAAAACAGCGTGAAACTGAAGTGCTGCAGAAATATCCGGCAATATTTATAATTGGTATTGGCTGGCTTTTGAAAGATGGCTACCCACATGAGATGCGTGCAGCAGATTATGATGATTGGGTTACCGAAACAAAATCAAAAGGACAGAAAACGCATGGATTAAATGGTGATATTCTTGTGTGGAATTCTGTTACCCGCCGCCGCCACGAATTAACTTCTATGGGTGTTCGGGTAAATGCAGAAACATTAAAGATACAGCTTGAAATGACTGGTCAGCTCGATTCTCTCAAATATCCATATCACCAGGGAATTATTAATAATGAACTACCGCTTAGTATTGGTGGTGGAATTGGTCAATCAAGAACATATATGATGCTGCTTAAGAAAGCTCATCTCGGAGAAGTAAGCGTAACTGTTTGGCCAAAAATACTTAAAGATATGTGTCACGAAAAGAATATTCATGTTTTGGAATAAACAAAAAATAATAAGCCGGGAATAATTTAATTTCCGGCTTATTGTAAATCTTTCTATTATTTTTTAGATAGTATCAGGCAGGTCATTTTGTACACATAACAGATTAATTATATTTGCAATATGCAAAAAGAAAATCTAACAGAAGAAAAAGAAATAACTTTATCCGCTGAGAATAAGACCAATGGAAAAAAAGATCTGCTGAAAGGTTTAACTTTTCCGGAGCTTAGAAATTATTTTGTGGGAAAAGGGCACAGGGCTTTCAGAGGTGCACAGATTTTTCATTGGATGTACAATCGTCTTGTTGATGATTTCTACTTAATGAATAATCTTCCTAAAGAAATCCGCCAGCAGCTTTCTGATAGCTGCGAGCTTAAAACACTAAAATATATTACTTCAGAAATATCACCATCAAGCGGTACCAAGAAATATATTTTTGAAACTTCGGAAGGGAATCTTATTGAATCCGTTATCATTCCCGAAGAAGTTAATCTTGATCCTGACCAGTCCCGGTTTGGTCAAACCAAGACGGATGAACAGCAAAAAAGAACGACACTCTGCATCTCAACACAAGTAGGATGTCCGCTCGATTGTCAATTCTGTGCTACAGGTTTAATGGGTTACAAGAAAAATCTTACAGCTGGAGAAATTTTTGATCAATATTCTCTTACAGCAAATGATTATGGCAAGGATAAAATTACAAATATAGTTTATATGGGAATGGGAGAACCGCTTTTGAACTACGATGCTACGGTAAAATCCCTGCAAATTTTTGCTGATGAATTAACAAAAGGAATTAGTTTAAAGAAAATAACAGTTTCCACTGCAGGAATAGCTCCAAGAATTATTGATCTTGCGGATACAGGTTTAAAAGTTAAAATAGCTTTATCACTCCATTCCTGTTTTGATGAAATAAGAGATGTGATAATGCCAATAAATAAAAAATATTCCATAAAACAGAATATTGATTCTGTAAGATATTATGCAAGAATAACAGGAACACGGATTACTTTTGAATATGTTATGCTTAAAGATATAAATGACAGGGATGAAGATTTAAATGCACTTAAAAGATTATGCAGTGAAATCCCATCAAAAGTAAATGTTATTCCTTTCAACTCTCTGGAGCATATGAACCCAACAGGATTTTCAGCTCAACTTCAATCAAGTTCTAAAGAAAGAATTGAAAAATTTGTTGAAGAGTTAAGATACAGGAATGTAACAGTAACAGTGAGGTTTACGCAAGGCAATGATATTGCTGCAGCATGTGGTCAGTTAGCTTTACCTCTAACTAAAGGAACAAAAAGTGAATAAACCGTAACACAGATTAATAAATCTGTGCTGCAAAAGTTTTATGAAAAAACTCACCCACGATGAAATTTCCAAAAACAGAAGCACACTTGAAACACTGCATAAAGTAAAAAAACTTCCTGTGTATGTTGTTCTTAATAGTATAAGAAGCAATTATAATGTCGGTTCAATTTTCCGAACTTCTGATGGAGTAATGATTGAGAAACTTTATTTATGTGGTTACACACCTCATCCTCCAAAACCTGCTTTATATTTGCAAAGCGAAAAGCCATTAGCTGGTAAAAAAGAAATTCTTAAAACTGCTCTTGGTTCTACAGAGAGTGTTAAATGGGAATACGTAAAAGATGCAAAAGGAGTAATCCTGAAATTGAAAAGTGAAGGAATAAAAATTTGTGCTCTTGAAATGACAAATAAAAGTATTCCTTACTATAGAATTAAAAAAGAAGATTTTCCTCTTTGTGTTATTGTAGGAAATGAAATTACAGGTGTTTCTCAGGAATTGATTGATCTTTGCGACTTCTCCATCGAAATTCCGCAGTATGGAATTAAGCAATCTCTCAATGTTGCAGTGGCTTATGGAGTGATGATTTTTGAATTGAGGAAGGTGTTTGATTTAAAATAAAAAATTCACCCTCGGAACAGACAAAAAAAATTAAACCGCAGTAAAAAACTCTTCACCATTATCCTTTGTATGTATCATCAGCATTTTTGCTCTTACAAGCTTAACTAAAGTTCTCGATGCTCTTCTCTCGGATATATTAGTTAAATCACTTAGTTGCTTAACAGATATAGTTTCATTCTCATTAAGGAAATCAAAAACTTTCTGCTCATTATTCCCAATTGAGTATTTCTTGAGAGAAAGATTAGCTGAATCAGCTTTCATTATTCTTACCATCTCTTTACTTGCCTGTATACTCTTATCATTAACCCTTATCACTACAATAGCTTTGTTAATATCAAAGTTTTTCAGGTAATCCTGCAAACGGTGAGGCTTGTTATATGATTCCGGTACCTCTGCTACTACAATTTCCTTTCCTTCAACATCTATATAGCTCAGTTGGTAATTAACCGGAGGTTCACAGAAAGTTCCAGCCGCATCTTTAATAAGTTCGGCTTCAGATTTTTCACTCTCCACGCCAACAATTTTTTTATCATCATCAACTCCGAAAATGATATAGCCGCCTTTTGTGTTTGCAAAAGCCAGCATCTCCCTGGCAATCTTTTCGGGTAATGAGAATTTTCTTTTAAATTCACAGTGTAGATTCTCTCCTTCTTCAATCAATTCGAGAAGCTCTTTTCTTTTCATAATTTCTTCTCAGGATATAAGACAATGTCATTCATTCTTCCGCGGATTATGGATGATCTCCTTAAAACATAAGCCGAGTTCATATTTGGTTTATGTTTCAGCGGTGAAGGAATAACAGCAGCTAAACGTGAGCACTCACCTTTTGTAAGTTTATCAGGCTCTTTCTTAAAATATTCTTCAGACGCTTCTTTTATTCCGAAAATTCCTTCGCCCCATTCAACAGCATTAATATAATTTCCCAGTATTGCCTTTTTGGAAAGCTCTTTCTCCATTCTAACAGAAATAATAAACTCTTTACCTTTACGAAGAAATGACTTTTCTGTTGTAAGGAAAAGATTTTTTGCAAGCTGCATTGTAATTGTGCTTCCACCCCGTGCTGAACGTCCTCTTCTTCTGTTTGTTCTTATAGATGTTTCCAGTTCTTTCCAATCAACTCCTTTATGAGTAAAGAAACTTCCATCTTCCATTGCTATAATTGCTTTAAGAATATTTGGAGTAACATCATCAATATCAACCCAGGATTGTTCAGGATAAAATTTTAATTTTTTTTCAATTGCCCTTTGCTCCATAAGAGAAGTAATTCTGAAACTATTATATTCAAGAACAGGGATGCTGAAGGATGGAATCGAGAAATAAAAAATAAAAATCGAATAGAGAAGAATGCTTTTCATTTTATTTCTTTTTACTAAAGAAATAAATTTTTCATAAGATTGTGATATTTCGAGATAAGGTAACTGAGGATGCATCTTCAACCTGAATAAAACTTATCGTTAAATTAATAAAAAAGGAATTACTTTTTTCGAGGGTTCCTTCGCGGGTTATTCAATATAACCGTTCGGGTTGTATCTGTTGGTAAAATAATATCCGGTGTTTCAATTTTATTAATCCTTTCATCAATAATATCGGGTTTAGAAATCTCATCGGGGTTTGGTTCTATTTGTGTCAGAGTTGAATCCGAACTGACTTCTAAAGAATCTTCTGCAAGCAGCAGCATTTTTTCCTGTTCAATTCTCTTTAAGGAATCCTCAATTGCCTTTTTTACCTCTGTCTGGTATTGCTTATATGCGTTGAGTTTAGGACGAATTTTTATTGTGTACTCAGATTGTGGATAACGGATTGCTAAAGTATCATAAATTACTGCTGCAGAATCATAAAGCTTAAGGTCATTTTCAAGTATCCATCCTGATGTATATAAAGCTTTCGGTGCAACAGATGATTTAGGATATTCTTCATAAATACTATAAAACTTATAGAGAGATGATTCATAATCTTTGCTTAACAATTCACTCTCGGCGGCAGCATAAATATCTTTTGCAGGATCAAATTCCAGATCAATCAAAGGTTTATTTAGCCTGTTTGCTGCAGCATTTACAATGCTTTCATTCCTGTAGTTTTCATAAATGATATTAAAAATGCTGTCCGCTTTCTCTTTCTGATCGGTATTCAAGTAATAACTGCCAAGCGCATATAAAGCATTTGCCTGATGCGCTGTGTTTGGATAATATGTAAGCACATAATCATAATAATAATAAGCCGAGTCAAATCGTTCCATTTCTGTAAGGAAAAGATTGCCTAGTTCAATTTCATTTTTTACCAATAATGATTTTAAAGAGTCTTCGCTTAAAGCCGACTTAATTGGTTTCGCAGGGAATTTTCTTTCAGCATCCCATTTTTCAGCAAAGAGAGAATCAATATTAATTCCCTGTTTGGCAATTTCATTTTTAATTGCAATCTCTCTTTCTTTCCGTTTTATAGAATCAAGCTTGGCTGAATTCAAACCAGCCATCGTTGAGTCTTTCTTTAAACTGTCTATAGCCACCGTATCCTTAATTGTTACTGTATCTAAATCCAAACCAGCAAGAGACTTTAGATGTTCGGAATAGAGAGTTAATTCTTCAAGTACTGCTAAAGAATCCTGCACGTACACTATTGAGTCCTGGACAAAAGTTATTGAATCCTTTGTGTATTCTTCTGGATTCTCAACATAAAATAACTGGCTGCTATAATTATTAATTTGTGATGTTAGATGCTGATACTTTTTGAATGTGCGGATCTTCTGGCCTGCATCAATTGTATAGTCTTTAGGTAAAGATGAAGTCAGAGATTTCTGGTAATAAGAACCGGCACTATCAAAATTCTTGTAATCATATTCGTAAATCTCACCTAATTTATATTTTGCAATTCCCGATGAAGGAGTATTCACATACGAAGTATCAACAAAAGTTAATTTCTCAACGGCTTCTTCCAGACGTCCCAATTCCTTAAGCGTGATTCCTACCTGAAGATCAATCTCGTTGTAAGCATCAATGAACTTTGCTTCTTCTTTCATATCATTAAAAACTTCCAGTGCTTCTTCTAATTTACCAACACTTCTTAAAGTTTTTCCAAGTTCGAGCTTTGCACCTAGTTCAATTTTATACAAAGGATTATAATCCAACACTTTTTCAAAAGCTGTTACAGCATTCTCAGGTTCATTAATTTTGTTATAAAGCTTTCCAATTTCAAAAAGAACCTCTGCTTTAATATCTTCATCGTTTGTAACTTCAAGAAACTGGTTTGATAAGCTTACTGCCAATTGA
Source organism: Ignavibacteria bacterium RBG_16_34_14 (assembly GCA_001802865.1). Classification (GTDB taxonomy): domain Bacteria; phylum Bacteroidota; class Ignavibacteria; order Ignavibacteriales; family Ignavibacteriaceae; genus RBG-16-34-14. Next base: position 12,655 of record MHAF01000147.1, on the reverse strand, counting down.
TAATCTTCCTTGGAAATCCGGTAAACAATTTCCTCAACATAAGCATCTTTTAATATATCCTCCTTACCTTCCTCAACTGCCTGCTCTCTTACTTCACCAAGAATTTTTAAAGCACTTTCATAATCTTTAAGCTGTATTTGAGTTTTTCCAATCCAAAGTTTTGTTTCAAGTAAAAGGTCACTTTCCTTCTGTGTGGCAATCAATTCTTCAAATTTTCGGAGAGCCTTCTGATGATTTTTCTGGTAGTAAAAAGCTTTCCCAAGCATAAGCAGTGCTTCGTCCACATAAGCACTTTCAGAATTGAATTGGAGTATCTCTGAACATTTCTCTATAACTTTTACTAATTGTGTATTAACAGTACCGGGTAACGTAAGTTCTTCTGTGGAAAAAAGATCTTTTTTCTGTTCTTTTATCTGGTTTTCAGCTTCTACAAAAATATCTGATGTGTTGTAGTAAAGATTAAAATACGTAGTGAAGTTATTCCAGACATTACAGCCTGGTAATACAAGAGTAGTTATTAAAATGATAAGATAATGTCTTATTCGAAAAAGTAACATACAAGAAACTATTAAAGAGTTAAAAAATGTAAAAGGTAAAAATCGCTACAAAGCTCCTTTTCCGGATTCTTCAGTTCTAATCCTTATCACTTCCTGTATATCACTTATGAAGATTTTACCATCCCCAACCTGTCCGGTTTTTGCGCTTCTTAAAATGGCATCCACAACGCTATCGGCTTTATTTTCATCAACCACAACTTCAATTTTTATTTTAGGAATAAATTCGATCTGGTATTCACTTCCCCTGTAAGTTTCAGTATGACCTTTCTGTCTCCCATAACCACGTACTTCAGTAATGGTAAGGCCTCTAATTCCCTCTTCAACAAGGGCTTCTTTAACCTCATCAAGTTTAAAGGGACGTATGATTGCTGTTATCTTTTTCAAATTCCCCTCCTATCTGCCATGACAGTTTTTATATTTTTTGCCGCTTCCGCAAGGGCAGGGATCGTTTCTTCCTACTTTTTCTCCAATGTGCACGGGTTGCGGTTTCCCTGAGTGCTGATCCATTGCTTTAGCTTTTGGTACCAAACCGATGTTTGTAGCACTCTGCTTTGTTTCGGTAATTCTGGCTGCGGGCTGGCGTCTTCTCCTTTGCACTTCTTCCGGTGCTTGTGGAAAGAATTTAAAGCAGAAGGAAACAACATCATTTCTTATTTGATCAAGCAGGCTTACAAATAACTTGAATGCTTCACCCTTATATTCAACAAGAGGATCTTTCTGACCATAAGCCCTGAGACCAATACCTTCTTTAAGATCATCCATTTCACGAAGATGCTCTTTCCATTTATGATCTATTACACTCAACACTGCATATCTTTCAAGCCGTGCCATTAATTCAGAACCAAGCATTTCCTCTTTTTTCTTGTAGAATTCTTTTGCAGCGATTAAAATCTTTTCTGTCAAACCTTCTTTTTGAAGAGTTTCAAATTCTTCGGCTTTAAGCTTTACATCAACAAGCAGGTTGAGCCTCAATTCTTCTTTAAGGTTATCAACAAGAACATCATCAAAATCACGATTGACAATATCAGATATATATTCTTCAAGCAAATTAAATACTTCACTCTTAAGCCTGTCGCCTTCAAGAGCTTTCTGCCTTCTTGTATAGATAACCTCACGCTGCTGGTTCATTGTGTTATCATACTCAAGAAGTCTTTTTCTTATTGCAAAATTATTCTCTTCAACTTTTTTCTGTGCTCTCTCAACTGACCTTGTTATTAAAGGATGTTGAATAACTTCACCCTCTTTAAGTCCCATTCTCTGCATTACAGAAGAAGCCCGGTCGGAACCAAAAAGCCTCATCAGATCATCTTCAAGCGAAAGATAGAATTTTGATGTTCCGGGATCTCCTTGTCTTCCGGATCTTCCGCGAAGCTGCCTGTCTATTCTTCTCGATTCATGTCTTTCTGTTCCGAGAATAAATAAACCACCTTTATCTACTACTCCAGCCCCAAGCTTAATATCCGTACCACGACCAGCCATATTTGTAGCTATAGTAACTGCACTTATTTCTCCTGCGTGAGCAACAACTTCTGCTTCCCTTTGATGCTGCTTTGCATTCAAAACATTATGCACAACACCTTTTCTTTTAAGCATCCTGCTTATTGTTTCGGAAACTTCAACTGAAGTAGTACCAACAAGAACAGGTCTTCCTTCCTTTTTTAATTCCTCAATTTTTTCTATTACTGAATTCAGTTTTTCCCTTTTAGTCCTGTAAACTGCATCATCCTGGTCATCACGGACAACAGGTTTGTTGGTTTGAATGACTACAACCTCAAGTTTATAGATTTCATAAAACTCTCCCTCTTCAGTTTCTGCAGTACCAGTCATTCCTGCGAGTTTATCATACATCCTGAAATAATTCTGTAAAGTAATCGTTGCAAGAGTTTGTGAATCTCTTTCAACTTTAACATTTTCTTTTGCTTCAATTGCCTGATGCAATCCGTCTGAGTAACGTCTTCCGGGAAGAACACGACCAGTAAACTCATCAACAATTGCAATTTTACCCTCTTCTGTAATAACATATTCAACATCTTTTTCAAAAAGAGTATATGCTTTAAGTAATTGATGAATTGTGTGAATCCTATCGCTGCTTTCAGAATATTTTTTATATAATGTATCTTTTCGTTTCAGTTTCTCTTCTTCATTGATAGCAGGATCGTTTTCAAATTTACTTACTTCAGTTCCAAGATCAGGAAGAACAAAAAAATCTTTTTCCATTCCGCTTCCTTTAGCCAGCTCTTCTCTTCCTTTTTCAGATAAGTCAATCGTATTGTTCTTTTCATCAATTACAAAATATAATTCATCATCAATGACGTGCATATTCTTAGCTTTTTCTCGTAAGAACTCCATTTCGGTTTCCTGCATCAGCTTCTTGTAAGCAGGTTCTGATAAAAGTTTTTGAAGCTTATTGCTCTTAGGCAAACCTCTATGTGCTCTAAATAATAAAATGCCCGCTTCCCTGTCACTTTCTCCGTTATTTTTTAGCATATCTTCTGCATCCTGGACAAACTTTGCAACAAGATTAGATTGACTTCTGTAAAGTTTTTCAACCTTTGGTTTCATCTCGTTGAATCTTTGGTCATCAGTCTCAACGGGACCTGATATTATAAGCGGGGTTCTTGCTTCATCAACTAAAACAGAATCAACTTCGTCAACAATTGCATAGTTGTGTTTTCTCTGCACCTGATTCTCTTTGTCAACAGTCATATTATCGCGAAGGTAGTCGAAACCAAATTCATTATTGGTTCCATAAGTTATATCGCTGTTGTACTGAACTTTTCTCTGTTCAGGTGACATCGTGTTAATAATACAGCCAACTGTGAGTTCGTGAAATTTAAATATCTCCCCCATCCATTCGCTGTCACGTTGAGCGAGGTAATCATTAACCGTAATGAGATGAACTCCTCTTCCTGTTAAAGCATTAAGATAAAGAGGTAAAGTAGCAACAAGAGTTTTACCTTCACCAGTAGCCATCTCAGCAATTTTCCCCTGGTGAAGAACAACTCCACCCATTAACTGAACATCATAAGGTACCATATCCCAGGTGGTTTTACGTCCGCTAACAGTCCAGCTTTTTCCAACAAGTCTTTCGCAAGTCACTTTTACAACAGCAAAAGTTTCAGGAAGAAGCTCATCAAGAATTTCTTCATACTTTTCGTGAAGCTCTTCTTCAAGGTTATCAAGCTCATCATAAGCTGCATTCCTGTCAAACTCCTCATCGGAATGAAGTCTGGCTTTAAGGTCATCAATTGTTTTTCTTATTTCGGCAGTATGTTCCTGTATTCTTTCCTTGAATTCTAGTGTTTTAGCTTTTAATTCATCATCGGTAAGGTTTTTTATCTTCTCATATTCAACATTGATTTCTTCAACGACAGGCCAAAGGAGTTTCCAATCCTTTGCGTGCTTATCACCAAAAATTTTCTTAAGAATTCCTAACATTTATAATGGTTCCATATTGATAAATGGGTAGTAAAGTTACTTATATGGGTTCTGAAATGCAATTTAAGAAACTATGACTGACTGACTAAAATACTTCAATTTGCTTTAAGGAAATAGTAGATTATCAATTATAATTTTCAAAAATCATAGAAATAAAAAAATAAAAAAACAGAAAAAAAATATTTTATCTAAAGATTTTGCAGACAAACTCGCAAGTTTTTCAGTCGGCTATCTCAGCGAAGGTGATTTTGAAAAACTCATAAATCTTTTTGAAGCAGAAACAGCAAAAGGATATTTCAGCCATTCTTCGGAATCGAATCTACTCAGAATCATAAGCAATATGTTTGATAAAGCTTCATTTCTTCACGATTGCATTAAATATCCGCACTATGTTGAATTCCTGACAGCTATTTCCATTAATAGCAATTACCTCACTGATATTCTTGTTAGGAACCCGGAATTCTTTTACAGGTTTGTTAATCCCAGCAACTTAAATCTAAAACTTGATGAGAATAATTTCTCCAAAACTGTTGACGATACAATTTCTGTTTATAAAAGTTTCCCTGCAAAAGTAAATTCTTTAAGATCATTAAAAAGACGAGAAATACTTAGAATCGGGCTTAAAGATATTTTAAGAATAAGTGATTTGAACGAGGTTACTTCTGACTTATCAATTCTTGCAAAAGTTATTTCTGATAAACTCTTTACGCTTTGTTACAATGAAATTTTACAAAAGTATGAGATAAAAAATAATGAGCATGAATATTGCATTATAGCATTAGGTAAACTGGGAGGTAATGAACTTAATTATAGTTCCGATATTGACCTTATTATTGTTTATGATGAAGATTCAACAATAAAAGGGAAAAGCTATTCTGAAATATTAACTGAAACTGTTTATCTTTTTATTGAAGCTGCAACCTCAATAACCGGTGCAGGATTTATTTACAGAATTGATTTCAGATTAAGACCTGATGGAAGGAATTCATCTCTGTGCAAATCATATAACGAGTTCATAAGTTATTATGAGAGCCGGGGTGAAGACTGGGAAAGACAAATGCTGATAAAAGCTTCTCTGCTTTCAGGAAGCCAAAATTTTTATGAAAAACTTATGAACTATCTTAATCATTTTATTTATCCTTCAACTTTTTCAGTATCTCCAACAGAACAGATAAAACAATTAAAAAGAAATATCGAAAGACAATTAGGGAAAGATGAAAACATTAAACTAATTCCCGGCGGAATAAGAGATATAGAGTTTTCAGTGCAATCACTTCAGTTAATAAATGGCGGAAGAAATTCTAATGTAAGAACGGGAAATACCCTTGAGGCAATAATTAAACTTACAGAAGAAAAACTTTTAACGGATAAGGAAGCTGAAACTCTAAAAGATGCTTATATCTTTTACAGAAGAATTGAACATTTCCTGCAATTAATGAATGATACCCAAACACACACTATTCCTGAACAAGGAGAAATTCTTGAGAAGCTTTCTTCCTTTCTTCGATATAAAAGCAGTCCGGAGTTTAGATATGTTGTTAAAAACAATCGTTTGAAAGTTCAAAAAATATTTAATTCAATTGCAGGTGTGGAGAGTAAGGTCTTTAAAGAACAGAGAAAAATAAATTTTGAAAATGAAAATAAAGCTTTGCAGAATTTGAGATTTCTAAGAGAAGGCACAGGACTTCTCGGACAAAAAAGTTCGGATAAAAAATCAATCTCTGCATTTCAGGAAATCGAACCTGACCTGATAAAATATCTTGAAGATTCAATCTCGCCTGATTTGGTTCTTCAAAATTTTGTAAGAGTGATTAAAGAAGCAAAATTTCCTTCAATCTGGTATTCAACTTTTACTGATAAGAAATTCTACAATAATTTCTTAACTATCCTCGAGTTTTCACAGAAATCAGTTGATCTTTTTGCCGAAGATAAAGAATTGCGGGAGGATTTTCTCTCAAAGAAAGTCTTTGAAGATATCAATAGTAATTCGTTAAAGAATTTTTCTACCAAGAAGATTACATTTATTCTCTCTGTTCAATTCACTCTCGATAAAATTACTTTTGAAAGGCTTTCATCTATATTTAGTGAGTATTTCAGAATAAAAATTGAAAACTCTTTAGATATGTTTTCCAATAAAGATTTAAATGCGGCAGAATTTTTCATTGCCGGACTCGGAAGTTTCTCTACAAAAGAGATGACTTTTGCCTCCGATATTGATTTGGTTTTTATTGTAAACAAGCTCGATGGGAAAGGAAAACTTCAAAAAGAATTTCAGAATATTCTTTTAACGTTTAAGAATGAATTTATTCCTTACAATGTTGATTGCAGGCTTCGCCCTGAAGGAAAAAGCAGTTTGCTTGTTTGGGAGCTAAACAGTTATTCAAACTATCTTAAAGAACGGGCAAGAATCTGGGAATTGCAGGCTTTTACTAAATTGAATTTTATTTATGGGAATAAAAAACTTTTTTCATTATTTAAGAAATCTTTAACCGATAGAGTAAAAACTGAAAATGAAAAAAATATCAAAAGAGATTTACTTGAGATGAGGAAGAAACTTTATCCAAAATCAGTCAGTTTAGATAGATATACTTTTAATATTAAAAAAAGCCGCGGAGGTTTAACCGATATTGAATTTGTTCTTCAATATTTAATACTCTGTAATCCGGATTTATATAAAAAATGTATTGGCAACAACACTATCAAAAATATATCTCTTCTTACAAAGGCAAATTCTAAACTAAAAGAGTTAAGCACATTAAAAACTAATTTTGCTTTCCTTAAAAAGATTGAATTGCTTAACCAGAATATTTTTAATAATAGTTTATCAAATCTTGTAGAGGATGAAAAAAAATTTTCAATTTTTGCTAAAAAGCTCGGATTAAAAAATAAAGAAGAGTTCCTCAGGAAGATAAAATCAACAGCATCATTCAATCAAAATCTATTCGATAAATACATTGGGTAAAATGGAATTCATAAAGAAATATTATTATCTCTTAAGTGGATTATTTGTATTTATAATTTATCTTACAACACTTGCCCCGACCGTTGTAAAGATTGACTCAGGTGAACTTTCTGCAGTTCAAACAACGCTTGGAATTGCTCATCCGACAGGGTATCCGCTTTTTACAATTGTTGGTTATCTTTTTTCATTAATCCCTTTGCCTTTCAGAGATATTTATAAATTGAATCTTCTCGCTGCAATTTGGTGTACAGCAGGAACTTCTGTATTTGTTTATACAACTAAATTTGTTTTGGATAATATTAATTCTTTCCATATTACCAGAAAAGAACCACAGCAAAAATCTAAGAAGAAAAAAAAGATCAAAGACGCTAAAACATCAATTCAGGCATTTTCCATTCCTGATGATAAAAAATATATTGCGGCAATTGGCGGAGGATTAATACTAGCATTCAGCAGAACTTTCTGGATGCAAAGCACTTCGGTTGAAGTTTATTCGCTTCACATTCTTTTAGTTTCATTAATAATTCTTTTTTTAGTTAAAGGATTTGTTGAGAAAAATTCTTCTACAAAGTTTTCAAGAAACTGGATACTCTTTTCTTTTTTTCTTGCACTTGGTTTTACAAATCATATGACGACTTTAATAATTCTTCCCGGTACTGCTTACTTATTTTTTGTTAAGTATGGATTTAATAAACCAGCCTTCAAGAAAATTGGTTTGATGCTTTTAATATTCTTTCCTGTTCTAATATTGGTTTATTCTTATTTGCCGATTCGGGCTTCGCAAAATCCATTAGTGAATTGGGGAAATCCCTTAGATCTTGAAAGAATTATAAGACATATTTCCGGGAAGCAATACCAGGTTTGGTTATTTTCTTCAACTGAATCTGCAAAAAAACAGTTGGAATATTTTTTTAGCACACTACCTATAGAATTTTCAATTAATCTATTTATTGCTTTCATTGGCGTCATTTATTCTTTTATTTCCGCAAGGAAATTTGGAATATTCATTCTTATATTATTTATTACCACAGTTTTATATTCTATTAACTATGATATAAATGATATTGATTCATATTTTCTTCTTGCTTACATAGCAATTGGATTCTTTTCTGTTTTTGGAATTGTAAAACTCCTTTCTTTTCTGAAAATCCAAAACTCATATAACATAGGCGCCGCATTAATATCTCTATTCATTTTAGTTCATTTTGTTATTACTTATCCCAAAGTTGATGAAAGCGAGACATATATCTATGAAGACTATACAAAAGAAATATTAGGAAGTGTTTCACAGAATGCAATTGTATTCAGTTATCAGTGGGATTATTTTCTTTCTGCTTCTTATTACTTTCAATTAGTTGAGAAGTATAGAAAAGATATTGTCGTAATAGATAAAGAATTGCTCAGAAGATCATGGTATTACAATCAACTTGAAAAAAATTACCCGGGAGTTCTTGATGGTGTAAAAAATGAAAAAGAATTATTTCTTAATGCTTTAAAACCTTTTGAAAAAGATGAAGTCATTGATTCAAAGCTTCTTGAAAATCTTTACAGAAGAATTATGACAAATCTTTTAAGTACAAATATCGGTAAACGTGATTTTTATATCGGACCTGAACTTTTTGAAAATGAAATGCAAAAAGGTGAATTTATTTTACCCGAAGGTTACACTTTAATTCCGGATGGATTTCTTTTTCAAGTTGTCAAGAATACAAAGGAATATATTCCAGCTGTTTCGAATGATTTCAAAATCAGAATCCCGGAAAGAAAAGACAAATACATCGAGAACATTATTAATATGTTTATTTGTCCAATGCTGGTTAGACGGGCGATGTATGAATTTCAGTTTGATAAAATTGACAGAGCAAAATTATATATTGAAAAGATTAGGAAAGATTTTCCCGAATATAAATTACCTAAAGCATTAACTGATTTGTTTTGAAAAAAAATGATTATGAATTTTTATTTAGATATGCTTTCAAATGATTGTTTCTTGAACTTGGACTTACTCTTGAAATTAGGAAATAGTGCAGCTTATTTTTCTTCCGCAGCTTTTATCAATTCTTCTTTTCTTTCTTTATTAAGTTCTTCCACAGTCATAAAAGATTGAAGAGTTACATCCATTTGCTGAATTAAATTGCGCTTGTAATATTTGGGAGCAAAAACAGAACCATCAAGCATGTATAATCTTTTACTTTTCTCATCATAAAAAGTATAGTTGATGAATGGACCGCTCATATCTTTAATATTTAAATTCCACAAACCCTGGGTGAAAATTGCATAACGCCCCTTAAAATTTATTTCACTTATTGTGTAATAATCTTTGGCAATCACAACATAAGCACTATCATCCGATATGCGGTAATATTTTTCTGTCATCCTGTTCCTTATAGCTTTTACCGAATCAGGATTAAGAAGTTCAGGAGAAGCGTTTTCAACCCAGTAAACAAATATCCATCTTTCCATATCACTATTTGGCGAGTGTCTGAGCCAAACAAAATTGTCATCGGACTTATTTAGTGCGAGCTTAAAATCGGACTGAACAAAAATAAGCCATCCGTAATCTTTAAGAAGTTTTCCTTCAATATCCTCCTGTTCATATTTTTTATTGTAAAGACTTGAATATAATCTTTTATCCGATATCTGCTGGAAAGAATTAAGCAGATCATCTTTATTCCGGAGAATATCAGATTGAAGTTTCCGCATTTCAGTAGAAGTTAAAATCATAACAAGCTGATCTTTAGCCCAGAGATCATATTTCTTTATAAAGAATCCATTAGTCTCAACTAACTTCATCCTTGATGCAGAATCTACTACTGCCTTGATGAATTGTGATGTTGTTGAATTTGAATTAAGGGGTGCGGCAATAATCAGGTTTTTTTTGTTTTTGTGTTTCTCAATTTCATTAACGGAAATTCTGTTGAGTTTAAAAAGTTTCTCAGGCTGGGGAGTATAAATTATTTTTTCAAAAGTAGTTTCAAGAACAGGTCTCAATTCTTCAAATTCTGCTAAATCGGCAACAATATAAATCTCATCTTCCAAACCACTTGCTGGTTTTGTTGCCGGGTCACACCCGGTAATGATCAGAATAAAAAAGAAAAATATGTATGGAATAAATTTTTCCATTTTTAATTTGGAACACCGTTAAGAATAAGCTGAGTATTGGGAAGTAAAATTATATATAAAAACCACATTGTTAAACCTATTGAAATAGGAATGGATAGGTTATCGTCGGCAAAACCAAATGAAATATTTTCTACAATTCCTCCAACGAAAGCCGCGATAAAACCAATTACATATTCCATCATACCATAGTGTATTTTAGGAGTAAAGAAAACAACTATGCTTGCACTTATAAAAAATGTTAAAGTTCCTTCAAAGCTTTTGGCAAGAAATTTCCTTCTGCCAAATCTTCTTCCTATTAATGCAGCGAGGCTGTCACTTATAATCAGAATACTAAATGCAGTTATGAAAAGTACTTTTGGCAAAATTATCACACAGATCAGTGCTGATATAAGTACATAAGTAGCACCGTTAAGATTTTTTTTCTGATGGTTTGTTTCGTGTTTCCTTAATAAAAAACCAAAAATTTTGTAAAATACTTTTCCAAAAGATGAATGGAAATAACGGCCGAGATCAATAAAGAGGGCAATGGATGTTAATATCCCAAGGATTAAAATGGCAGTTTCTCTTGAAATAAAATAATAAACAACAGGAATGGATAAAGAACAAAGATGAATCAGCTTTCTAACTAATTCATCCTTGTAGTTAATAGTTTCCCGATCAATTGGAATCATCTTTTGGAGAGGTTTCTTTCGATTTTCTCTGATCTATAAGTTTTTTTACATGCTCAGGAACTTCTTCTTTCTCACCTTCAGGACTGCCGTTTTTCTTAATCGGCGGAAGTTCTTCCCCTTTAATAATTTTTTCTATTTCGAAAGAATCCAGTATTTCTCTTTCCAGCAACTCAATTGAAAGCTTGTGAAGCATATCAAGATTCTGGTGAAGAATTTCTTCAGCTCGTTTCATACCTGCAATTACAATTCTTCTTATTTCTGAATCAATTTCAATTGCAGTTTTTTCACTATAATCTCTATGTTTCTGTATTTCTCTTCCTAAAAAAATTTCTTCTTCTTTTGCACCATAGCTTAAAGGACCAAGTATTTCACTCATTCCCCATTCACAAACCATTTTGCGTGCAATGTTTGTTGCTTTTTCTATATCATTTCCGGCACCGGTTGTAAAATGATTAAAAACAATTTTTTCTGCTGCTCTTCCGCCAAGTGCGTAAGTTATAACTGCCTCAAGATAATCTTTTGAATAAGTATGCTTTTCATCGATAGGAAGATAGCTTGTAACTCCAAGTGCTCTTCCTCTGGGTATAATTGTTACCTTATGAACAGGGTCTGCTTCGGGAAGCATTCTTGCAACAAGAACGTGACCGATTTCATGATACGCAGTTATTTTCTTTTCTTTTTCAGAAATGATCATGCTTTTTCTTTCCATACCCATCATAACTTTATCTTTGGCTTCTTCAAAATCAATCATTTCAACTTTTGGTTTGTTTTTTCTTGCAGCAAGCAACGCAGCCTCATTAACAAGGTTAGCAAGATCGGCACCTGCTAAACCAGGAGTTCCCTTTGCAAGAACATCAAGCTTAACGGTTGAAGCTAAAGGAATATTTCTTGTATGAACTTTGAGAATTCCTTCGCGGCCTTTAACATCAGGTCTATCAACCACAATTTGTCTATCAAACCTTCCTGGTCTTAATAATGCAGGATCGAGAACATCCGGGCGGTTTGTTGCAGCAATTATTATAACACCGGTATTCTGTTCAAAACCATCCATTTCAACAAGAAGCTGGTTAAGAGTTTGTTCACGTTCATCATGTCCGCCGCCTAAACCGGCACCTCTGTGTCGTCCGACTGCATCAATTTCATCAATGAAGATAATGCAAGGAGCATTCTTCTTTCCTTGTTCAAAAAGATCTCTTACGCGACTTGCACCAACTCCCACAAACATCTCGACAAAATCCGCACCACTAATCGAGAAGAATGGAACACCGGCTTCACCGGCAACTGCTCTTGCTAAGAGAGTTTTACCAGTTCCGGGAGGTCCTAAAAGAAGAACTCCTTTAGGTATCTTACCGCCAAGCTTTTGAAACTTGGTTGGTTCTTTTAAGAATTCAATTACTTCCTGAAGTTCAACTTTAGCCTCATCGGCACCTGCAACGTCTTTAAAAGTTATTCTTGTTCCTGCCTGGGTAATTAATTTTGCTTTACTCTTTCCAAATGAGAAAATTCCACGTGTTCCACCGCCTGTTCCCTGCATCCTTCTCATAATAAAAATCCAAACGGCAATTATTATAATCCACGGAACAAAACTAACAAGAACATTCAACCATTCATTTGATTCTTTATCAAACGAATAATCAATTCCCTTTGCCTTCCATATTGCTTCCTGATCCCTGACTATCGGTTCCGGCAGATAAACAGAAAACTGTTCAATTGTTTGTTCACTATTGTTTATCCGAACAACCTCTTTCCCTCTTAGTTCAGCTTTAAAAGAATAATCATTTACATCTGACTTAGTAATTATCGCTTTAGCAATCTTATCTTCATTAAGCAGTTTTTCATACTGAATGAATGGAATTTCCACATAATTAGCAGATCCCGTTCTGAAAACCTGCATAACAATTACA
>MHAF01000146.1 GCA_001802865.1 Ignavibacteria bacterium RBG_16_34_14 | reverse complement strand
TCATTTTCATATAAGATTAAAATTTATTTCTTGCACTTGAACATGCCCTTGAACTTTGGTCGTGGATTATACCGCGGTTAAGATATTCTGAAAGCTATCCCAGCAGCAGGAGAGAAAGTACTGGATTTTCTTGAAAAATTAATATTCTCAAATAGTCCCGGATCAGGATTTATATTTTTAAAAGGATTAAAGAGTTTAAAATCTAAACCAGTGTTTGCATTTAAAGAATTTACAAAAGAATTAGAGACATCTTCACCTGTTGCATAAAAGGAATCAATCATTGACCTGTTTAGATTCACAGATTCTGTTGGGGAAGTTTCTTTAAGTATTATTTGCGGGATTTCTTCTGCAGAACCAAACGATACAACTTTAAATAAGAATGGTTTCCCGTTTAGAGAAAAGATAAATGATAAATAATTGCTGCTTATATAAAGGCTAAGGGTAATACCTTCATTTATATCTTGTGAAGATGTTAATGCTCTTTCAGAGGCGAAATGTGAATTATCTATAAATTTTATTTTAAGACTATTCCCCTCGCAGAAATATTTTAACCAATGCAGGTATTTTCTTTTCAAAGCACTAACGAGAATAGTATCGTGGTTAATTATCCTGTTCTTAGCTATTTCAATATGCTGAATTACAAGATCGTTAATAAATACATATGGAAAGAGAATTGAAAACTGCCACTTTATATCTTCAAATAAATCCTGGTAGAGAAGAGTGTTATCATAAGGAAGCTGTACAGTAAAGAAAATTTCGGGAGGTAAAGTGAAAGAAGCAGTTTTTGAATTTATCCGGTTTCTAATCAGTATTTCATTAAAAGCAGCTTGTAGAACAGATACAATTTTTGTCTCTTTATCTTCTGTAAGCTTTAGACGTTCATCAAAATAAACTTCATCAACATTTTGCAGTATAAACTGAGAGTTCTTGTAGTTTATTTCAACCAGTTGAATCCTGGATGAATTTATATTAAAACCGGCATGGTTAGTGTATCCTGCCAAATATTACTCCCGCAAAGTTGTATTTTTAATTTCCTGAACGAAATTAAAAAAAATTATTTGATATAGAGATATTGTATGATGTTCTGGAATTTTGATTCACCAATTCCTTTTATTTCAAGAAGTTCTCTGAGAGATTTAAATTTTCCTCTCTTGTCTCTTAACTCAATAATTCTTTCTGCAGTTTTCTTACCGATGCCGGGTAATAAAATAAGTTCTTCAAGGTTTGCAGAATTAAGGTTTATGCTTTTTTCTGCGGGGGTTATTTTGCTATTACTTCCACTAAAATTACCGGGATTAAAATCTAAAACTTCCTGTTTATAGTCAATCGCTTTATCTTGCTGATTTTCATTACCTGTTTTTTCAGGTTCATCTTCAACTGCAAAAAACAGGCTGTCTTCTTTGGAATAATCAAAAACCTTTACACTTTTATTTTCATCTTGCAGGAAAAAAGTTTTATAACAAAATCCGACTAAAAAAGTTGTTATAAGAAAGAGTAAAATCTTTATTTCTGTTTCTGTAAGCCCGATTAAGATTGATAATTTTTTAAACATTTGCACCCAGTAGTTTTTTTAAGGTATAGGGTATAAAGGTATAGGGTATAGGGAAAATTGTTTTTAGGACATTTTATTTTTTCCATATACCTTATACCATATACCTTTATACCACATATTCAAAACCCAAACCTTTTAAAGAAATTTTTTTCATCTTTATTACCGAAGTTCTTAAAACTTGGCATTTCGGCAAGGTTTTTTAGTAACTCCTTCTCTTTATTGCTTATTTTTTTCGGAACTTCAATATTTACTTTTACAAGCTGATCACCATGACCAGATTCATTCAGATGTTTTATTCCTTTATCCCGCATTCGAAGTAGTTTTCCCGGTTGAGTTCCGGAATCTATTTTCAATTTTACTTTACCCTTTAATGTGGGAACTTCAACCTCTGAACCCAAAACCGCATCCGGATAACTAATAAATAAATCATAAATAATATCATCGTTATTTCGTACAAAATATTCATGAGGAATTTCTTCAAAAACAATTATAAGATCGCCCGAAGGACCATCTCTTCTTCCTGCATTGCCTTCACCACGCATTGTCATATAGCTGTTCTGATATACTCCAGCAGGGACATTTATAGTTACAGTAACTTCCTCCTGTATTCTTCCATCACCACGGCACTTTTTGCAGGGATTATCAACAACAATTCCTTCGCCATTACAATTATTGCAGGGTTGTATATTTACAAACTGTCCAAACACTGATCTTGAAACAGTTCTTACCTCACCGGAACCATGACAAACAGGACAAGTTTTAGTTGAAGTACCTCCTTCAGCGCCGGTTCCTTTGCATAAATCACATTTAACTAATTTTTTTAATTTGATTTTTTTGGAAACTCCCTCAGCAATTTCTTCAAGAGTTAATTTTAAATTTACTTTAAGATCAGAGCCAGGAGTCCCTCCGGTTCGTCTTTTTCTTGTTCTTTGTCCTCCAAAGAAATCATCGAAGATGGATCCACCGCCAAATATATCTGAAAAGTGGGAGAAGATATCGTTTATATCTGTAAACCCCTGTGAACCAAAACCGCTTCTTACACCCTCATGTCCGAATCTATCGTACTTAGCTTTCTTTTCATCATTACTTAATACTTCGTATGCTTCAGCAGCTTCTTTAAATTTTGCTTCTGCAGTCTGATCATCCGGGTTTCTATCAGGGTGATACTGCATTGCCATTTTGCGGTAGGCTTTTCTTATTTCATCTTTGGAAGCATTCCGGTTAACTCCAAGAACTTCATAATAATCTCTTTTAGTCATAAAATTTATTTACCGGATTCCTCATCATCTTTGTTTAAATTACTTTTATTATCTTCTATAGATTCCTCTGTTGATTCCTCACTAACAATTACCTTTGAATGCCTTATTACTTTGTCTTTGTAGAGATAACCTTTTTCTATTTCATCAAGAACAGTGTGAGGTTCAACCGAATCATCCTTTCTTTGCATAACAGCTTCATGGAAATTTACATTAAAAGGTTTACTTACAGAATCTATTTTCTTTACTCCTTCATCCGCAAGCGCTTTACTCAGCTTTTCATAAACTAGCTTTAATCCTGCTTTAAGAGCATCAATATCTTTAGCCTCTTCTATATGATCAAGTGATCTTTCAAAATCATCCATTACAGGAAGAAGCTTTAAAATAAAAGATACCGCCGAGTATTTAATCAGGTTTAACTGATCGTTCTCAGTTCTTCTTTTGTAATTTTCGAACTCTGCTGCCTTTCTTAAGAATTTATCTTTAAGATTTTCAATTTCTTTTTCAAGTTGTGCAATTCTTAAATCCTTCCGGGCAGCTTCTTCGTTCAGTAAATTTTCTGATGCACTTTCTTCTTTTTCATTTTTATTAATTTCTTCATCTCGCGGCTGTTTATCATTCATATTCATCTTTTTATTTTCATCAGAATCCATTTTTTAACACTCCTTATTTTGAACTTGTTAACATTTCAGATATCATTTTAGACATATAATTTACTATTGAAATTATTTTTGAGTATTCCATTCTTTTTGGACCAATAATTCCAAGAGTACCATTTGTTTCACCGAATTTATATTCCTTGGTTATAAAACTGTAATCATTAAGCTTAATATCTTCATTTTCACTTCCAATAGAAATAAAAATTTCATTATTCTCACCTGATTTTTCCAGGATGTGAACTATGATATCTCTGTCTTCAATCAGTTCTATTATGCTTTGAAATCTTTCAGGGTTTTCAAATTCAGGCTGCCTTATAATATTTGTAGCACCGGATATAACAATATTTTCTTTACGAAGAACATCTTTGAAAATCTTATCAATAGAATCATAAAAAAGCCTGATAATTGCATTATCATCACTATCAATTATATCTCTGAATCTTTCATTAAAAGTTTTCCTTATTTCATTGAAAGTTAATCCTGCAAGTCTTTCATTTAAAAGATTTTGGACAGGTTCAATTTTCGAAGGTTCAATTTCTGATGAAAGTTCTAATGTAATAGTTTTAACAAGTCCTGATTTAATACTGATTACAATCAGAATTCTTGTTGATGAAAGAGAGACAATCTGAATTTTTTCTAATATTCCTGTTTCAAGTTTTGGATAAGTTACACAGGCAAGCTGTTTTGTAATTTTAGTTAACAGAGTTGAACTTATTCTTAATATCTCATCCGTTTCAAATCCTTCCTCAAGCTTTTCTTTAATGAATGCTTTTTCAGAATTTTTTAACTGCTGAATATCCATCAAAGAATCCACATAGAGCCTGTAGCCTTTATCTGTTGGAATTCTTCCTGCAGAGGTATGAGGATGATCAATATAACCGGCTTCTTCCAGATCGGACATAATATTTCTTACAGAAGCAGGGGAAAGTCCCACTTCATATTTCTTAGTAATATTACGCGATCCAACAGGCGAAGCAGTTAAAATAAACTGCTGAATAACATGTCTTAATATTGTTTTTTCCCGTTCGTTAAGTTCCTGTGTCATAATAATTAATGAGTTTTGGGATTACAAATATATAAAAAATCTTCAAAAAATGAGGTTTTTGAAATGCTAAATCTTTGTTTTATAGTTATTTAGTTTATAAAATTTTTCGAAAAAATTAAAGGATAAAAAAAACCCGGTTCAGGAGGGGTGCAAGAACCGGGTTATATTTCGAAAAAGATGGCAGGGAATTATTTCAGGAGAACCATCTTCTTCGTTTCTCTGAATGAACCTGATCTGTCTACTGCATTTGCTTCTATTGAGTAGAAGTATATTCCTGATGACAGATTTAATCCATTTAAACTGAACTCAACTTTATGCGGTCCCGCATTAACTACAGAATTAACAAGCTCTTTAATCATCTCACCGGCAACATTGTATACAACTATTTTAACCTTACTATCAAACGGAACAGAGTATTTAATAGTTGTTGTCGGGTTGAAAGGATTAGGATAATTCTGTTCAAGAGCAAATACTTTTGGACCACCAACTATATCAACAAATACTTCTTTTGAATAACTTGAAGTACCATCATAATCAAGCTGCTTTAACCTATAATAAATTTTTCCTGTCTGTGTATCATCAAGCTTATCTGTAAATGAATATTCGTTAAATTCAGTTGTTGTTCCTTTTCCTTCTCTAAAGCCAATAACCTTCCAGCTATTTCCATATTTCTTTTCAATTTCGAATCCTCTGTTATTGGTTTCGGTAGCAGTTTGCCAAATAAGATTTACGTTATTTCCGGAAACCTGGGCTTCAAATGAAGTAAGCTGAACAGGTACTACACCATTAATTGCAATTATTGATTTTGTTAAAACATCAATTGCAAATTTCGCATTATGCATACCTCCGCTTCCATCGTAAGCAATAAGCTGATAGTTAAAGTATGCTTTCTTTAAGGTTGGAGTAGTAATCTGAGTAAAATCAATTGAATCAATTCCAACGGGCGGCAAGAAAATTCTTAAGAGTCTTTCAAGACCACCTATTTCAGCGCGTACATTTTCAATTGTACCATCTCCATCATAATCAAAGGTCGCTTCAAATGCTTCAAAACTTTCTCTTTCACCATGACAAGGAACACAAGCAGCCGTATGATCATAATCCTGATAATTCAGGTACCATGAATGACCACCTACTTTATCTCTTGTAACTGTGCCGGTATCAGTAGTAGCAACCATATGGCAGTCAACGCAAGCATTTATAAGCGCAAATCTATGGTAACCACTGATAAAAGCAGTTCCAAAGCTTGCAGCATTCTGTCCTAATAAAACATCTGTCTGAACTGAGTGATGAGGGCCCCAATGTGAAGAAGTTACATTAGTTTGTGTATAAGTAACGTTATCTCTTCTTGCCTTATGACAATTCATACAAAGTTGACCTTTAC
>MHAF01000145.1 GCA_001802865.1 Ignavibacteria bacterium RBG_16_34_14 | reverse complement strand
AAATATCCAGAACGATTATCCCGAATGGTTAAAACCATTTGGTATAGCTGTTGGACATTCTGCAGTTGGGATAGCCAATTCTGTGCAAGGCGGCGAAAGAGAAATTTTTCTTGGTCTTGATTATGACTTAAGGAAACTCTCTTTGGGTGATGAGAGCAGTCTGATCAGATTTTTAAAGAATGAATTAAATATCATCAGGCTTCCACTGCCTGCTGTAAAAATAACTCCGCATGGAGTTTGGTATGGTTTATACTTTTAAATAGTATAAAGAAGTCATTGCGATCCCCGATTCATCGGGGAGAAGCAATCTCACTATTAATTCTTAAAAATTCAGTTTGAGATTGCTTCACTCGAAGACTCATTCGCAATGAAATTAATTTAACTAAAAAACGGAGGAGGATTAATGAACGGAACATCTACCTTAACACCAATGGCACAAATGACTGTTAACAAGATGACGGGTGATATGCGCTTTGTAGGTGTGTTTTATATTATTATGGGTGCTCTTTATTGCTTATCAATTATCGGAGCGGTAATAGGCATACCTTTAATTATTTGCGGATTGAGAATAAGAGAATCTGCTGATGCATATAACGGTTACCTTGGTTCCAATGATGTAAATATGCTCGAACGTGCATTTGAAAGGCAGGGAAGCTTTTTCTTTATACAGAAAGTGCTGATGATAATAGGATTGGTTTTTATTGTTCTTTATATAATTTTCATCATTGCTTTCGGCGCTGCAATTTTCAGTGCAATGGGCGGGAATTATCCTTCTTATTAAACAATAATGTAGAGCGACTAGTCTGGTCGCTCTACAAAACCTGATATAAATATAAGATTCATTTTGAAAGTGAATTTCACCTGATATAAATGAATTTTTAATAAATATATCTTACTTTAAACTTCAGTAAAGTCTCTCCATCTTTGGCAACAGGTATTTTAAAAGTGATATTCTGTGCATCTTTCTTTTCATAAGAATGAGATGAGGAAAGGATTTCCCAATATAATCCAAGATATCTTTCAACTTCGACAGTAATATCTTCTTTCTTCCTGTTTTTAATTTTTATCTCATAAGCCTGTTCATTTACTCTATCGCTTATTTTGTTATTCTCTGTCTGCTTTTCTTCAACAACAATATCAAAAGCATCGCCAATTTTTAATTTCACTTTCTCGTTTCGTGGTGTGTGGTCAATCAGGTCTTCGCCTATAAATTCAAGAGAGTTTTCATCAGACTTATAAACTCTTACTTTTCCTTTCGGCATCGGAACACCCATGTTGTTTGATTCTTTATTCTCAAATTCAACAACAACATTAACTTTTCCCTGGCTGCTGGGATTACCATAATACCAGCCATAGCTTCCGCTTCTGTAAAAATATTTCTTCACTACTTTTACATCCTGAGATTCAAACAAAGAAACCTGTTTTGTCTCATTGTTTGAGAGTGTCGTTGGACGTTGAAGATCATAAATATGATATTCAAAAAATTCCTTCTCCTGGAACTGTTGTTCCTGCACAGATTTATCAACAGCATACATTTCCGGTCTTCCATTCCGTGTATAAATATCTTGTACTAAGTTAATATCACCTGCAACCAATTTAAGTTTCGCATCTTTGTAAGTTGTACCGGAGGTATTCTCCACACTTACCCAGGAATTCAAATCAAGCTCTGTATCATTTTCATTTAACACTGCTACATATTCAGCATGCCAGTTCATTCCGGAAGTTTGGTAAGAAACCTCAACATCCTGTTTACCGGAAGAATTGGAATTGATGGCCCATACAAGAGTTGGTTTTGTTATTAAACCTTCGGGAAGTTCTCCAACAGACAACCTGTATTTGATAAGATTAGGAAGCATAACAAGTCCTCCCTCTTTCTTCTCAAGAACAATCTGTCCGCCAAAAGCAGATAGTAGTTTTCCTTCAATAAATTCATTATTCTCACCAATAAGCTGGATATCCTTATCAATATATTTCTGAAGGATTTTATCAAGACTTACAAGATCATACTGGAAATTTTGTTCAAGCACTTCCCCGTTCAATTTTATGTGAACACTGGTCGGATCAATGAATTGTGCAACATCTGTTATTGCTATCTGAGACTTGCCGGATTTCAAATCAATTGATCTTATATCTTTAACAACTCCAAGATTTGCATTGTAAACTGTAACCGCAACTGATTTTTGATCTGCTTGTTGGCTAAACAGTTTATTGCTGTATAAAAGAAATAAACAAAGAAAAATAAATAAAGACAGCTTATTCATGATAATTAAGCTCCATTATCTTGTTAATAAAATTTTGTTAGTTAAACTTTTGGAATTCAGATAAGTTCCTTTAATATTAAATATATTTTTACGTGACAGCCATAATAGATTTTAATTTAAGCTTACATTAAATTTAACACTCAATATTCCATACTATAAGAAATTTAATGATGTATGTTAACAGAAAGTTCTCTTAAAAAGAAGTATCTTTTTTTATTAATCTCTTCAATATTAACATTAACAAATCCTGTCGCAGAATGAATTTAACCGCTTCATCTATAATAATTCCCTTTTTAACTTTATCCCTATTCGCACAGGTTCCATCATTCGGTCCACGAGAAGATAAAGGATTAATTGAATTCTATGCTATTACTGAAGCATCAGGAATTGCAGCTAGCAAAAAAAATACAAATGTGCTTTGGACTCATAATGATTCAGGAGATTTGGCAAGAATTTTTGCAATTAATAATAATGGAGAACATCTGGGAGTATATACAATTGAGAATGCAACTAACAGAGATTGGGAAGATATTGCTGTTGGTTCAGGTCCAAATGAAAATGAAGAATATATATACGTGGCAGAGATTGGTGATAACCTTTCACAATATGATTTAAAATATATTTACCGGATTCCTGAACCAATTGTTGATGCAAACCAGGCCCCAGTGAATATATCATTAGGAAATGCTGATGTTATTAAATATCGTTACCCTGATGGATCAAGAGATGCAGAAACAATTATGATAGATCCGGTAACTAAAGATATTTATATAGTTTCTAAGAGGGAAAATAACGTTAGGATTTATCTTGCAGCTTATCCTCAATCTTTAACAGATACATTATCCCTTGAGCAAGTTGCAACCTTACCATTAACACAAATTGTAGCTGGCAGTATTTCACCTGATGGGAAGGAAATTCTTTTAAAGAATTATGATTATGTTTATTACTGGCATCGTAATTTACAACAGACAATTGCGGAAGCTTTAACAAATAACCAATATTATCTTCTTCCTTATACAAGGGAACCACAGGGAGAAGCAATTTGCTGGAGCTATAATTCCGATGGTTATTATACGGTTAGTGAAGAGATTTTTAATATTCAGGCGCACTTATATTTTTATCCAAGGATAGGTCCTAATAATATTGATGCTGAAGGAAATAAAGATGAGGGATCAGATTTTAATCTTGAACAGAATTACCCAAACCCGTTTAATCCAAGCACCAGCATTCAGTATGCAATAGACAGTAAACAGTATGCAACTCTTAAAGTGTTTGATATTTTAGGGAATGAAATTTCAACTCTTGTTAATGATGAAAAACCCGAAGGTAAATATGAAGTTTTTTTCAATGCGGCTGATCTTGCCAATGGAATATATTTTTATAAACTGCAAACTGATGAACATATTGAAACTAAAGCAATGACATTACTAAAGTAATTTGTAAATTATTTTTTAATAGCCCCGACTTTTATGTCGGGGATAAAGTTAACCAAAAATGTATGGACTTCAGCCCAAATTAAAATGAGAATTGTGGCTAAAGCCAATAAAGCGGATTCATTACCTCCACGACCTAAAAGGTCGTGGCTATTCAAAAAAAATTTAATGCCTGTAAAAAAACTTATCTCACTAAAAGATTTCTTACATGAGCTTATTACAAAAGAAATAAAAGTTCTGCTTGTAATTCTTGTGTTGCTTATATGTGTACTTACTTTTCTTGAAATAGGAGATGCAATTTCCGCAGGGGAAACAAGACAATTTGATTTATCTATAATTGAATTCTTCAGAGCAGAAGATGATTTTAATAAACCAATGGAACCTACCTGGGTAACTGAGTTTATGACTGATATAACTTCTCTTGGCGGTGGTTACATTTTAGCAATAATTACAATTTTTGTCTCAATATTTCTAATCTTACAGAAACGGTATGATGCTTTCTGGCTTTTGCTTGCTGCAACTATAGGAGGTACATTAATCAGCTTTTGGCTGAAAGACATTTATGATAGAGAGCGTCCCGATTTAATATACAGATTAGTTACAGTTACATCATTCAGCTTTCCGAGTGGTCACTCAATGATGTCCGCTGTTTTATATCTGACACAGGCTGCGATCGTTGCCCGTTTTCAGAGGACATGGAAAATCAGGATTTATATTTTAAGCATTGCTTTGCTTCTTACTCTCATTATCGGATTCAGTAGAGTTTATCTTGGTGTTCACTATCCTACTGATGTAATCGGCGGATGGACAATCGGTCTTGCGTGGGCTTCTTTATGCTGGTGCATAGCATGGTACATTCAGAGAAGAAAAAGATTAAACAGAAAACTTGAGCAAGAGCAAGTGTAAGGTTGTTGTTGGTCTTAATATTTATTCTGAAATTGAAAAACTGCAAAACTTTTGAATGCAAGATTGATGATATAGAATGGCTATCTTTATGTCATCCCTACGGGATTTCGAATTTCATTCTTTTTTTAATATTCTATAAATATTTCATCCCTTCGGGATTAAATAAATCCCCATTTCCTTCTCCTTACTAAGGAGAGGGCAAGGGTGAGGTTAAAATGGTTTGATAGGAAAACATCACTTGCTAAAAGGATCACCCCCCATCATGTGTAATAGGATTAATTTCATAAATCATAAATCTTTTGGAAGGTTTTATTCCTGAACCATATCGAACTGTATAGATATATGTAAATTCAACACCAAGAAATAAAATTTGTGCCGAGTAATAAATCCACAAAAGAAAAATTACCAAAGAACCTGCAGCACCATAAGTAGAACCTAAACTGCTGCTTCCGATATAAAGTCCAATTAAATATTTCCCCAGAACAAAAAGAACAGTAGTTACCATTGCCCCTACCCAAACATCTTTCCAGCCAAGATTAACATCCGGAAGAACTTTGTATATCATAGCAAACAAAATAAAAATAACTCCGAAAGAGATGATCAAATTTGCAATATCTAAAACATAAATCGGAACTGCCAATAATCTTTCATTTACAAAATTACTTAAAGCAGCTATAGCAGTGCTTACAAGAAGCGAAACTAACAGGAGAAAACCCGTAGCTACAACCAATGCGAAGGATTGCACTCTGTCCGCTAAAAGTCCTCTAAATATATTTCTTCCCGGTTTAGGTTTTACTCTCCAGATAATATCCAGTGACTCCTGAAGCTCAACAAATACTGCAGTTGAACCAATGACAAGTGTAATTAAACTTACTACTATTGCAATGATTCCAGATTTAGGATCGTTTGTATTTTTTAAAGCTGTTTGAACAACTTCAGCACCTTCTCTTCCAACAAGGTCTTCTATCTGTCCAACCAATTCACCTCTTGCAGCATCAGGGCCAAAAATGAATCCCGCAACAGAGATAACAATTATTAACAATGGAGCCAAAGAGAAAATAGTATAGAAAGATAATGCAGCACCGAGCTTCGGAGCTTTATCATCAAGCCATTTATTAAAAACATCTTTAATAAATTGCCAGATCTTTCCAAAGTTTAATTTGATTGCCATAATTTACCTCACCTAAATTCCCGAATAAAGTTCGGGACAAGCTCTCTCCTTAAGGAGAGGACTTTTAAAAGATAAAAATTTTCTAAAGGGGATAAAGAGGCTTGAAGCACAATGATTTAAAAAAGTCCCTCTTTAACAAAGAGGGACGATTTTAGCGAAGCTAAAATCAGGGAAATTAGTTGGAAGTTTGCCTGCACAAGCTGCGTGCAAAATAACGCAGAGAATTCCTCTGTTCCGGCTACGCCGAAACTGTCTCCCTTTGCTAAAGGGAGACTTTTTTAAAACCTTTCACATTTAGTACGTGTTGCGTCATAATAAAAGGTAACCGAAAAGTTTAGTGATAGATTAAGTTAATAAGTAAGTTCATAAGTAGTTAAAAATAAAAAATAATTGTAATAATAATAATTTCTTTCTTTTTTTGGAGACTTTTTTTCTTTCTTTGTTAATAAGTCAATAAGTTCAAGGTTAGTAATCTTTCAAGATAGATATAATTTTATTTTTCATTCTTGACTGAAGAATAAAGGGATCAAGAGAATAAAAAATTTTAGTTAGTTGTTTTTTCACAGAAGGTATAATAGCAGAAGAAGCAAGTATTCTCTGATAAGGAGTAAGAGGAGAAGCAAATATCTTGATAATCTTAGCTCCAATTCTTTTCTTGTCAATCAGCTTGAAAGAAGGAATAAAGAAATTCAGATATAATCTCCATTCGGTTAAATACAAATCATTGAGCGTAGCTACGGTTTCGATTTTGTCAAATCTCTGGTAGCCTATAAATTGTCTTACGTGCGTCCAGTTCTTTTCTTCAATATGAGCATTATCATTTTTCTTATACTCTCTTGAACGGGTGTATTGAACAGGATTCTTTTGACCTGTAAAATATTCGAGCAGCATATAATTAAGAAGTTCACCTCCGTTATCACAATCAAAGCCGAGCACCTTAAAAGGAAGATATTCTCTGATGCTCTTCAGAGCTTCAAAAACACCTCTTTTCCCCTTGCTCCATAAGGCTCTTTGCTCAGTCCAGCCAGTGGCAATATCAACTGTGTTCAGAGTATAAGCAAACTGTCCGGATACAGAACTTCCGCAATGTGCAACTGTATCTGCTTCGATAAATCCAGGTATAGATTCATTCCATTGATTCAATTTAATGGGAACTTGTTTCTTTAATAAAGAACCAGGCTTTGTTGTGGATAATCCAAACTTCCTATACCTGGATTTAAGTCTCTTAAGAAGCCGGTCAATAGTCCTAGGAGAGATCTCCAGTAAAAGCTTAACATCCTTCTCAGTTAAATGATTACTGTTATGCAGATGATAATATGGCATCCATAGAGGGATTGCAGCTTTTAATCTTTTTGAACAAGCAAGATTTGTAAGAACCCAAATCTCTTTTAGAAAGGTGATGATAGTTGTATGATAATACTTATTAGGTCTTCCTTTTCTTCTGTTATGCTTCAGTTGTTTTTTAGATATAAGCCTGATTGCATATTTTCTGTTATAATTACAAACCCGGCAGAACTCATCCAGGATTATTGTCTTTTCACTTTTAGAAGCAGAAAAATATCTTTTCTTAATCTCCTGAAGATATTCTTTTTTAGATGTATTACTCATAGGTAACCTTTCAAAACATTGGTTACCTATATTATGGCTCAACGACCTTTTCCCAAACTTCTTTGGGTTACCTTATTTTTGGCTCAATGCGTAGTAAACATTTTTATTTTTTTCCTTTTGATTCTTTAATTTCAAAATTATAAGTTATGAGCAGTTTAAAACAGGAGTATTCGCGGGAAGCAAACCAAAATCTCTTAAATAATAAAACACAACAATCAAGTTTTTGTGTAGTATAATTAATAGTTATATGGCAAAACATTTGAGGTAAGAATGAAATACTTATTTACTTTCATATCAATAATTTCGATTGTGTCAATGTTCCTTTTCTCTGGTTGTAATCCAGCAATGCTAACAACCTTGCCAAAGCCAATTGGTGCAATTTCAAAAACTGAAATTATTAATAAATACCTTACTAAAGATACATATGACCCCATTGAAGGTATTTGGTCTTGGGACTCAAATGAATATGAAGTTGCAATAATAAAAAACAATACTACCACATATTCACAGTATGATTATATCGGCATAATTACAGAAGCCAGAAATCAAGGTTGGCAATTAGGCGAAGTCAAGTTACTATTGAAAAAGACCGTTTCTGATTATGTTTACTCTGTTATATATTATATGGGAGACAAATCTGAAACTGGAACTACTATTACAATGCCTAATGAAAATATGATTGAAATGTATTTACCTACTGGATTATATGGTTCAAAGGAAAAAACCATATTAGTCAAATCCTACCCTTCAATTAAAAAAGATATATATAAAGATAACATTCAAAGCAGCAGTGGAACTGGTTTTTTCCTCTCAAAAGATGTTATTGCCACAAATTACCACGTGGTTGCAGATGCAAAAGAAATTAAGGTAAGTTACAATCAAAAGCAGTATGATGCAAAGTTATTGATGAAAGATGCCATTAACGATTTAGCATTATTACAAATCCAGTTTAATGATAACGAATTAGAAAGAAAGATGTTTTTGGAACAAATATCACCTTTACCAGTCGGTGAAGTAAATCAAATTAAAGAAGGAGATAAAGTTTTTACAATCGGATTTCCCCTTTTACAAGAATTAGGGAAAACACCAAGAGTGAGTGAAGGGATTATTAATAGCACCTATGGAATTAATGACGACCCACGAATGTTTCAAATAAGTATTCCTGTTCAGCCTGGCAATAGTGGAGGTCCAATGTTCAACCAAAATGGTGAAGTTATTGGCATTATTACATCTACTATTAATAATGCTTATCTGATAATTAACAAAGGCACTTTTCCTCAGAATGTAAATTTTGCTGTTAAAATAAATTATCTATTCAATCTTTTAGAATTATTACCAGAAAAAGTCAAGCCAGTAAAAATACTGAGCGTCACTACTAATTCAACTTCTGAATATGTTGAACTATATAAAAATTCTGTAGTTCTCATCGAAGCAAAATAATTATTTATTATGGATGATTATATAAATATTTATACCAATGTCTATTTCAAACTAATAGAAATAGGTAAGGAATTATCTTTACATTCATTTAGTGAGAAAAATGATAAGGTTGAACTTTATGGCTTAGTCTCATTGAATTTATGTAAACAACAAACAAAATCAATCTATATTCTTTTAGAACATAAATTGCATCCGAGTGTACTTATATTGATTAGAAATGTATTTGAAACATTTTTTAATTATCAATGGATATTGCGCGGCGAAACAAAATCTGAAAAAATCGAAAGAGTAAATCAACTTGAAGGCAAAGCTTTCAATGATATTGAAAAAGAATTAAATGTAATGAAAGAAAATTCAAGTTCTTCAAATCCAATTTGGAAACCAGAAATGTATGAGGATAAAGAAAAGTTTTTGGAATTTTTAAAAACACATTATCCAGAGTTGACTTATAAAGACAAAACTGAAATAAAATTTAAAAAACCAAAAGAATCTTCTCTTGAAAGTAGAATGAGCTATATAGAAAGAATCAAGTTTTATTCGCTTTATCGTTTTACTTGTGCATTTGTTCATCCAACACCGATTCTTAGAGATTTATTATTACTACGAGAAGGTTCTGAAAAAAATCCTATACAATTACTTAAACCTCATTTAAAAGAAGCTTTAGACTATTGCTTATTTTTGATTTACGGTATTGCATTTAATTTATCAAAAGTACTCGAAGAAAGGAAAGAATTCAATAAGGAAAAGGTTGATAAAATACTTGCAGAGATATTCTCAATAATTTCAAATTCAAGTGCAAGTAAATTATTAGAATATGCCATATAACAAGTGCTTCAACCCGACAGCGTTTTCGTATTCGGCTTTTTTATAATTTTAACTTTGGTTGCTCCGTTTCGGCTATCTCGTTCGGCTTTGTTCTATTAAATACAATTTTTAAAATCATTAAAGTTTGTGCTTCTATTCGGCAGTCT
>MHAF01000144.1:3303-6128 GCA_001802865.1 Ignavibacteria bacterium RBG_16_34_14 | reverse complement strand
CATCAACAGATAAAATATCGCCACCTACACTTGTCCATGCCAAACCTGTAACACTTCCAACTCTTTTTTCCTTATCATGCATAAGATATCTGTATCTTGGAACTTTTAAATATTCTTCAATTTTATCTTCATCAACTTCTATTTTGGAAAAATTCTTTTTTCCGTTTGACGATTCTTTAATCACTATATCGCGTGCTAATTTTCTGCAAACTGCAGCTAGCTCACGCTCTAAATTTCTTACACCTGCTTCCCTGGTGTAATCCGTAATAATTCTATGAATAGCAGGATCAGTGACTTTAATACTTTTATTATTCAAACCATGAGCTTCAAGCTGTTTTGGTAAGATATGCCTTTTAGCAATTTCAAGTTTATCATGTTCAAGATAACCTGGCAATTCAATTATTTCCATTCTATCCTGCAACGGAAGGGGAATGTTATACCTTACATTTGCCGTTGTAATAAACATTACCTGTGAAAGATCATAATCAACTTCAAGATAATGATCATTGAAAGAATGATTCTGTTCAGGGTCCAAAACCTCAAGCATTGCTGAAGATGGGTCTCCTCTGAAATCCATACTCATTTTATCAATCTCATCAAGCAGCATAATAGGATTTATAGATGCTGCTTTTTTCATTGACTGAATTATTTTTCCCGGCATTGAACCGATGTAAGTTCTTCTGTGTCCTCTTATTTCTGCTTCATCCCGAATTCCACCGAGACTAATTCTTACAAAATTTCTTCCCAAAGCTCGTGCAATTGATTTACCAAGAGAAGTTTTTCCAACCCCGGGAGGACCGACAAAACAAAGGATTTGTCCACGCATTGTTTTTACAAGATTTAAAACAGCAATATGCTCGATAATTCTTTCCTTTGGTTTCTCCAGGCCAAAATGGTCTTCATCAAGAATTTTTTGAACATGATTTATATCGAGGAAATCTTTTGTTCTTTTAGACCAGGGAACTTCAACAAGCCAATCAAGATAGTTCCTGATTACTGTTGATTCGGGAGACATAGGAGGGGTTTTTTTAAGCTTGTTTAATTCCTCAAGAGCTTTTGTCTCAGCTTCTTTAGGCATTTTAGCTTTTTTTATCTGTTCGCGGAGTTTTACAAATTCAGGTGAGCTGTCTTCCTCATCTCCAAGTTCATCCTGAAGAATTTTTATCTGTTCCTGGATTATAAATTTTCTCTGAGTCTTTGCAATATTTTCCTGAACTTTATTATCAATTTCTTTTTCAATTTTCAGAATATCAATTTCCGAATTAAGAATTTTTATTACTTCATAATACTGCTCTTTTAAATCAAACTTTTGTAAGATAGCCTGCTTAACTTCAATTGATTGGTTTATGTTGGCTGCAACATAAAACATCTTCCTGTCGGGTTCTTCTATATTATCAAAAGCAGCAATAGTTTCATTAGGAATATTCCTGCTTATTTTAACATAATCTTTGAACAATTGAGTCATCTGTCTTATGAGAGCATTCATTTCATGATCTTTCTCATAAGTTGGTAAAATAACCTCAATCTTACCTTCAAAGAATTCTTTTTTAGGTGTGAATTCAATTATTCTTCCCTGCAGCAATCCATCAACAAGAATTTTCATTAATCCGTTTGGTAATTTTAGAATCTGAACAATTTTGGCAATTGTTCCTTCGGTATAGATATCTTCTCTATTAGGTTCTTCTATACCTGATTTTCTCTGAGTTGAAAGAAAAATATACTTGGTTTTATCAAGTGCATAGTTTGCTGCTCTTATAGATTGCTCTCTGCCCACAAGAACAGGAAAAATCATATAAGGAAAAATCACTATATCTCTTAAAGGAAGTATCGGAAGAATTTCCGGTAAATTATCAACTATGCTGGTCTCTTTGTTGTCCTTTATCTCAATATCACTATTGTTAGCCAACTAAAAATTCTCCTGTTTGCTTTTTTGCTAAACTTATTCTGATTGTTAAATATATCAAAAAGCTTTTGTGCTATCAAGGAAGTTTGGTATGATACTATAATATGTTGTTAATTTAATTTGTAGGTTTAATTTATAATAATTTTTTTAAAAGTGATTAACGATATTATTAAAATAGCCAAAGAAGCTGGTGAAATTGTCAGGGACGGCTTTAACAAAAATTTAAAAGTAGAATTTAAAAGCAATGAATCTGATCTGGTAACAGATATTGATAAAGCTTCCGAAAAACATATAACAGATTTTATTAAGAAGAAATACCCTTCACACGGAATTCTTGCTGAAGAAGGAGGAAATATTAAAAATGGTTCCGAATATGTTTGGGTAATTGATCCTCTTGACGGCACTGTAAACTTTGCACACGGACTTCCGATTTTTTCAGTATCAATCGGGTTGCAGAAAAATGGAAAAACTATTGCTGGAGTTGTTTATGACATTGGAATGGATGTTTTATACTTTGCAGAAAAAGGCTCGGGAGCTTTTGCAGATGATGAAAGAATAAAAGTGAGTGAGAATTCAAATCTTCGGTATAGTATTCTTGTTACAGGTTTTCCTTACAATATCAGAGAAAATCCTTACAATGCCTTGGAAAAATTTATAGCATTTACTAAAGCTTCAAGAGGGTTAAGAAGGCTTGGTTCTGCTGCAATAGATTTTTGTTACGTTGCTAAAGGAGTTTTTGATGGATTCTGGGAAGTTTATTTAAATCCTTGGGATATTTGTGCCGGCAAATTAATTGTTGAGGAAGCAGGAGGGAAAGTAACTGATTTTGAAAGTAAAGAGATAAACATTCACTCAAAACAGATTCTTGCAAGTAATGGGAAGATTCATAATAATATGGTTGAGATATTGAAGAGGAACTGAA
>MHAF01000144.1:0-3198 GCA_001802865.1 Ignavibacteria bacterium RBG_16_34_14 | reverse complement strand
AATTCATAGCTAACCATCTACTACTTCTCCGTTCCCTCGTACATTTCCTCAATAAGATCCCAATATCTTTCTTCCACAAACTTTCTTTTGATTTTCAGGCTTGGAGTTATTTCACCGGATTCAAGTGAGAATGGTTTTTCAAGTAATTTAAATTTTCTTACGCGTTCATAATTAGCAAGTTTCTTTTGAAACTGAACCATATCTTTTTCAATAAGATCATAGATTTCTTTTTTCTTAACTAATTCATCTGTAGAATTATAGGAAATATTATGTGCATCTGCGTATTCTTTAATTGCTTCAAAATCGGGAACAATTAGAGCACTTAAAAAAGTTCTCCTATCACCAATAAGCATAAACTGATCAATGTATTTGCTTGCAAGGAATAAATTTTCAATTGGAGTTGGTGCAATATATTTACCAGCAGATGTTTTAAAGAGATGTTTCTTCCTGTCGGTAATTTTCAAATATCCATCAGAATCAAATTCTCCAATATCACCTGTATGAAGCCAGCTATCTTTAATAACTGCATCTGTTTCCTTTTTGTTTTTATAATAACCCGGCATAATGTTTGGTCCGCGGGCAAGTATTTCTCCATCCGATGCTATCTTAACTTCTACTCCCGGTAAAGGTTTACCAACAGTTCCAAACTTAAAATCATCAACACGGTTTGCAGCAATTACCGGTGAAGATTCAGTTAAACCATAACCCTCACGGATTTTTATTCCTGCAGCTTCAAAAAATTCTCCGAGATCTTTAGCAAGGGCGGCTCCACCGGAAATAAAAAATCTTAATCTTCCCCCTGTCTTTTCACGAAGTTTTTTAAATACCAATGTATCAGCAATTTTATATTGCACAGTTAAAAGGGGAGAAATTTTCCTTTCTTGTTTTGCATTTATATATTTCTTTCCAACCTCAACAGCCCAGTAAAATATTTTTTGCTTTGATAACTTCTGACTTTCAACCTTTTTAATAACCTTCGAATAAATCCTTTCAAATAATCTTGGAACAGTTGTCATTATAGTTGGTTTAACTTCAAGCATATTTTGAGCGACCAACTCGATGCTTTCTGCAAAATAAATTGAACAACCGGCTGTAAAACCGGTGTAGTATCCTGCCATCCTTTCAAATATATGACAAAGGGGGAGGAAAGAAAGGAAAACATCACTTTCATAAATAGGAAAAGATTGCAAAGCCGCATGCACATTTGATAAAATATTTTTATGTGTAAGAACGACCCCTTTAGGTTCTCCTGTTGTTCCTGAAGTATAAATTATTGTGCAGATATCATTCTCTTTAACCTCTTTTCCTGATTCACTAAAATGTTTTGAATGATTATTTTTATAAATATTTCCCATTTCCTGCACATCCTTAAAAATATATAGTTCAGGTTTATCCGGGATGACATCTTTTTCATTCAACAGAATTATAAACTGAAGATTTTTCAGCTTGTCTTTTATTTTAAGGATTTTATTTAGCTGAAATTTATTTGAAACTATTACTCCTTTTGATTCAGAATTTGATAGGATAAATTCTATTGATTCAGCAGTTAATGAAGGATAAATAGGAACATCAATAGCACCAAGTCCCAAAATTGCCATATCAGAATAAATCCATTCAGGACGGTTTTCTGAGATTATAGCAATCTTATCATCTTTTTTTACACTAAGTGCAGCAAGACCAAAAGCAAACTTTTCAGTTTCTTCTTTAAACTCACTGTATTTAATACCTTCGAATTTATCATTCACTTTTCTGAACATGACTGATTTGTCATTTATTTTCCCATAAACTTCAATCAGATATTCATATAGTTCAGGTATAGTTTTACAGGAAAGAGCATTGGTCATAAATTTTCTCCGTTATTGAAGATGTTAAATGCCAAGCACATGAGCTATTAAGTAAAGTATCCCGGCTATAATCCACATTATAATCATTAAGAATATTAGATAAGCTATTACTCGTAATAATCCCATTATGATGAATTTAAGTAAGACGAATGCAACCTGAATGTTATTCATTTGATCACTTTGCTGAATGGCATTCATTTGACCTCCTATTTCTTGCTGTAAATAAGATAGGCAAACATAAGGAGAAAAACTTGCAATAATTAGGTTATATTTAATTTGTTCTACTAATTTTCTTTAGGTGAAAAATGGAACTGTTTAATTTAAAAATTAATTTAGTTGTTCTAATCTTCTATTTATTTATTTCATTTATTTTCTTCTTTACAGCTTTCAATTTTAATCGTCTAAATTGGGGGAGGAAATTCAGAGATTTTATTGTGGGAAGCAAGGATATAGGTGAGATACCTTCCAGGGGATGGATTACAATAAGAATAGGTATTTTTTTATTTAAATATATACCTTTATTTGGAATTCTAAGTTTACTTCTCTATTTCCTCAAGATTGAAAATGTTTTTCAAACTCTAGAATTGTTTATTCAAATAATGTTTTTTTTGTCAATACCACTTGTAATATTACTATATAAGAAATCTTACCTTTCTAACAATCCTAAGTTAAAATATTATTCAGATCATTTTATTACTGAAGAATTTAAATCAACTGAAAGTAAATTTGAAAAAACTCTAAGAATATTAGCATCTTTTACTTCGCTTACGGGTTTAGATTATTGGAATAAACTTAATAAAATTGAAAAGTTTTTTAGAAGTATTGAATTTTTATCATACATATCTATTATTTCAGCTATAGTTTTAATTACTGACAATAATATAGCTCTTTCCTACAAAAATGTTCTGGTTATAATTATTGTAAGTGTTTTAATGTTTAGGATTATTGATTATGGAAGACATTACTCTTTTTTTCATAAAGGTTTAGGAATTGTCATAGTTAATATCTTTTTCGATGTTTTTTTTATTGTTTTGGCTTTAGACTACTGCTATCAGTCTGGTATTTATCAGGATATTATAAATTCAATCAAAACAAAGGATTCATCTAATCTAATATATATTTTGTATTTCGTTTTAGGTTATTTTATTTTATTTGTGTTGACTAATAGGGTAAGATGGAGTCTACAAAGTTTACTGCCAACTTTAAAAAATTTTATCAGGAATAAGTTATTAATTCATAATATAATTAATATAATTTATTTAACTGTTCTGATTACACTTTTCTTTTCTATCACATACTATTTTGTAATTCTGTTTAGTACAAAAAGTTTTTCTGTTGATAATTTAAATATAGT
>MHAF01000143.1 GCA_001802865.1 Ignavibacteria bacterium RBG_16_34_14 | reverse complement strand
GCAGCCGACTCTCTCTTCCCTGCCAGAATTCAAATTGTTCAGGTATTAACCTGAAACCTCCCCAGTTTGGTGGAAGAGGAATATTGTCTTTAAATTTTTTTTCATATTCAGCAAATTTTTTTTCGAGATATTCCCTGTTGGGAATAATTTCACTTTGTTTTGAAACCCATGCACTAATCCTGCTCTCAAAAGGTCGTGTCTTAAAATATTTTTCAGATACTTCTTTATTTGTCTTTTCAACTTTGCCTGATATTCTTACTTGTCTTTGCAGATTCATCCAGTAGAATAATAATTCAGCTACAGGATTTTCTTTTAACTCTTTTCCTTTCCTGCTTTCATAATTTGTAAAGAAGAGAAAACCATTTCCATCAAAACCTTTCAGTAAAACAGTTCTTGCAGAAGGAGCTCCACTTTTATCTGCTGTTGCTAAAGTCATAGCTGCAGGTTCTTTAATATCTGATTTAAGAATTTCCTGATACCAGCTTTCAAACTGCTTAAAAGGATTTTTATCTAAACTGGATTTTTTTAATGGTTCCAATTTTTCCTTATTCCTTATTATAGTTAATCTAATGTTAAACCCCTCCTCGCCTCCCCTTTAATAAAGGGGAGGACGGGTGGGGTTCAAATTTTCTGTAACTCTTTAACTTTTCCTGTTATCTTATTTATAACTTTTTCTAAATTTTCAATTACTTCCTGATTTGTAAACCTTATTATTGAAATTCCTAAAGATTTTAGAAAATTTTCTCTTTCTTTATCATAATCTATTGATTCATTACTTTCAAAATGAGAGTCACCATCAATTTCAACTGCTAATTTCAATGAGGGGCAATAAAAGTCTAAAACATAGTATTTAATACCATACTGTCTTAAAAATCTTTCACTTGAAATCTGTTTTTTTCTCAAATAAATCCAAACAAGATTTTCTGCAACTGTTTGGTGATTTCTTAAAAATCTTCTTTTTTCTTTTTCTGATTTTTTATTATAAAGTTTAGTCACGGTTATAAACCTTTTACTAAATCAAACCTTATTAATGGAGAAATCTATTTACTATGATTTATTTATTTTGTTTGATAAATTTACAATCAATACAGGTAATATTTCAATAAAAAATATAAAATGAAGACTAAAGATCTGACTGAACAGCAAAAAGAAGAGCTTGAAAAGTTTGGTGCAAATACCTGGTTCGTTGAATACCTCCACAAGCAATATGAAGAAAATCCTTCTGAATTACCAGAACAATGGAAAAAGTTTTTTGATAAAAATTATGATAAGAAAAAAGATAACGGTCAAACAGAAAAAACTGCTAAATCCACATTACCTGTTTCTCAAAAAATAAAACTCCCCGAACCCGAAGCTGGCGATGAAGTTAAAGTGATTGCAGGCAGTGCTGCTAAGGTTCTGGACAATATGAACACCAGTCTTACAATGCCTGTTGCAACTTCACAAAGAACAATTCCTGTTAAGCTGCTTGAAGAGAATCGAACTCTAATAAATAAATTCTTAAAGAAAAGTGATCTTGGAAAAGTTTCATTTACTCATATTATAAGCTGGGCAATACTTAAAGCAATTAAAGCTCTTTCTGTAATGAATACTGCTTTTACAATTATTGATGGCAAACCTTATGTTATCCAGAGAAAAGGAGTTAATCTTGGTTTGGCTATTGATATGGAAAGAAAAGATGGAAGCAGATCTCTTCTTGTTCCAAATATTAAAGATGCTGGTAAAACAAACTTCAAAGAATTCTGGGATAAGTATGATGACATTGTTAATCGCACAAGACAAGGAACAATCGATCCATCGGAATTCTTGGGGACGACTATTACCTTAACAAATCCCGGCACAATAGGTACTGTTGGTTCTATACCAAGATTGATGCTTGGACAAGGAACAATAATAGCTGTTGGTGCAATTCAATATTCTGCTGAATACCAAGCAATGTCCCCTTCTACAATTTCTACTCTTGGTGTTAGTAAAGTTATGACAATTACAAGCACTTATGATCATAGAATTATTCAGGGTGTTGAATCAGGATTATTCCTTAAAGAAATACATGAACTTCTTCTTGGTAAAGATGATTTTTATGAGGAGATTTTTGCAACATTAAAAATTCCAGTAAAACCTCTTACCTGGAAAACAGATTACCAGCCCGGTATATTTGAAGGAACTACAAACAAAGAAGAGATTGAAAAGCAGGCACGCGTTCTTCAGCTTATAAATTATTACAGGGTTCGCGGTCATCTTGTTGCAGACCTTGATCCCTTGGGTTCTAAAATTCCTTATCATGCTGAGCTTGATCCGGCAACATTTAATTTAACAATCTGGGACTTTGATAGAAATTTTATAACAGGTGGATTCGGAGGTAAGCCAACATCATCTCTAAGGGAAATACTTGATTCTCTGCAAAAAACCTATTGCGAAAAGATTGGTGCAGAGTACATGCATATTCAAAATCCCGCGGAAAAAATCTGGCTGCAAAATATGATGGAACCTGTGAGGAATGTGCCTAACTTCGATATTAATCTGAAGAAAATTATTCTTCAGAAGCTTATTATGGCCGAAACTTTCGAGCATTTTATTCATAACAGGTTTATAGGACACAAAAGATTCTCAGTCGAAGGTTCCGAAACATTAATTCCTGTTCTCGATATGCTTCTGAATAATGCAAATGAGCAGGATGTAGTTGAAGTTGTTCTTGGGATGGCTCACAGAGGAAGATTAAATGTTCTTGCAAATATAATTGGTAAAACCTATGATTCAATCTTTACAGAGTTTGAAGATATAAGAGATCCAAATTCAATACAGGGTTCAGGTGATGTCAAATATCATCTTGGTGCTACAGGTAAATATAAAACATGGGATGGAAAAGTTATTACTGTTTCAGTTGCTTCAAACCCAAGTCACCTTGAATGGGTTAATCCTGTTGTTGAAGGAATTGTAAGAGCAAAACAAGATAGATTCGGAGATAAAGAACACCGTAAGATTATGTCAGTACTTATCCATGGCGATGCTGCTTTTGCCGGTCAGGGAATTGTTGCGGAAACTCTTAATTTATCTCAACTAAAAGGTTACCGAACCGGCGGAACAATTCATATAATTATAAATAATCAGATTGGTTTTACTACAACACCTGAAGATGCACGTTCATCCGTTTATGCATCAGATGTTGCAAAGATGATTCAAGCGCCTATTTTCCATGTTAATGGAGATGACCCTGAAGCTGCTCTTTGGGTAACAAAGCTTGCATTTGAATACAGGCAGATATTTAAGAAAGATGTTGTAATAGATCTCTTTGGTTATAGAAGACATGGTCATAATGAAGGTGATGAACCGGGATTTACTCAGCCGCTGCTTTACGAGAAAATAAAAAATCAACCTTCTGTAAGAAGTATCTATTCTGATTTTTTAATTAAGAATAAAATCTTAACCAAAGAAGAAGTTAATGAAATGAATAAGGGAATTGAAGAAAAGTTAAGTGAATCTTTTGATAAAATTAAAAAGAAAAGCAGCACATTTAAATCCGATCTGCCTCTTGCAGTTTCAAAAGAAAAAATTGAAGCAGTTAAACCTGTGAAAGACACTTCAATCTCTGCGGAAATGCTCAAACAAATTATTGACGGCACAACAAGATTTCCAGAAGGATTTAAAGTTCATCCAAAGCTCAAAAAATTTCTTGATAAAAGAAAAAATCTTCTTAATGGTTTTAAGGAAGTTGACTGGGCTTTTGCAGAAACTCTTGCATTCGGAAGTCTGCTACTTGAAAATACACCGGTTAGATTAAGCGGACAGGACAGTGTTAGAGGAACTTTCAGTCAGAGACATCTCGCTCTTACAGATATTAATAGCGGCGAAGAATATATTCCTCTTAATCATATGAAAAAAGACCAGGCAAATATTGAAGCTTTGGATAGTTTTCTTTCAGAAGCTGCCGTTCTTGGTTTTGAATATGGATACAGCACTGCTGATCCTCTTGCTTTAGTAATCTGGGAAGCTCAGTTTGGAGATTTTTCCAACGGGGCTCAGGTTATTGTTGATAATTTTATTGTTGCTTCAGATGAGAAATGGAATCTTCCAAACAGCATTGTGATGTTCTTACCCCACGGTTATGAAGGACAGGGGCCTGAACACTCAAGTGCCAGATTGGAAAGATTTTTAACTCTTTGTGCAGAGGATAATATTCAGGTTTGTAATGTAAGTACTCCTGCTCAATATTTTCATTTATTGAGAAGACAGATTAAACATACTATTCACAAACCTTTGATACTAATTACGCCAAAAAGTTTGCTGAGGCATCCTGAGGCAAAATCCTCAAAGAAGGATTTCCTATCAGGTTCATTCAAAGAAATAATTGATGATGAAACTATAGATGATAAGAAAAAAATCAGCAGATTAATTCTTACAAGCGGGAAAGTCTATTATGAGTTAAATAAATATCGTAGTGAAAATAAAATAAATGATACTACAATTGTAAGGATTGAACAATTTTATCCTTTTAAAGATGATAAAGTAAAAGGGATCATTCATTCATATGCTAATGCTAAAAAGGTAATTTGGGTTCAGGAAGAACCGAAGAATATGGGTGCGTGGAATTTCCTATGGCACAGATTGCAGGAGAGTTCATTTCCTGATCAAAAAGTTTATTATGCAGGCAGACCTGAAAGTGCAAGTCCTGCAGTTGGTTCAGCAAAGATATCTAACCAACAGCAGGAAGAGTTGATTAGGAACGCTTTCTCAATTTAATGGTATAGGGTATAAGGTATATGGTAAATAATATTAGTTCAAGTTTAAGAGCGAACCTAAGAAAATTTATGAATTACTTGAGCTTGAACCTCGATTTGTCATTGGGGCATGAATTACACTTGAATTTTCACTTTCCTATTCCCTTATACCCTTTACCTTTATACCCTATTTCCTTCCATGCGGGCGTAACTCAGTTGGTAGAGTGTCAGCTTCCCAAGCTGGATGTCGCGGGTTCAAGCCCCGTCGCCCGCTCTCAGATTTTTGTTCTTTAATAAATAATTAGGATATTTCGACCTCAAATTAGGGCGCTTAGCTCAGCTGGTTCAGAGCATCTGCCTTACAAGCAGAGGGTCCGCGGTTCGAATCCGTGAGCGCCCACAAAATATTTTAAGCCTCATTTTTATTGTGAGGCTTTTTATTTATGGTTAATTATTACGTTTATATAATTTATTCCGAATCCTTAAATCTTTTCTATATCGGACATACTTCTAACCTTAATGATAGAATCATAAGACATAATACAAACAGAAATAAATTCACTAAGAATAAAGGTCCCTGGAAACTTATTATTTCATACCAATGCAAATCTAAATCAGAAGCTTATCAACTTGAATTAAAACTAAAAGCAATGAAAAATTCTTCTAAAGCAATTGAGTATCTTAAAAAAGCTGGTTCAGAGCACTCCGACTTAAAGTCGGAGGGGTCCGCGGTTCGAATCCGTGAGCGCCCACAGAAAAAGCTTCAATTCTAACCCAATTGAGGCTTTTTTATTTTGTTAACTTCTAAAAATCTCTTTGTTTATGTACCGAAACTGTACCGTTTTTTTTGCTGGTACATCCTCGTTTTTCAGTCGCTCTTATCCCAAAGCATCCCCGGAACTTGATGGAGTAAATTATATAAGAAACTCAGTTAAGGTTGTAGTTGAGGCTCTACTCAAGGAAGGAGTATAATAATATTAATTTCTGATTAAATCTGTTTAATTTTATTTAGAATTAAGATTTTAAAATTAACTTTTCATCGTTTTCTACATTCGGGCTATTAACCTGATATTTTTTGAAAGTAACTGAGAATACAGATCCTATATTTTTTTCGCTTTGAACATTGATTTCAGCATTATTTATTTCAACATATTTTTTAACTAGTGCAAGCCCCAGGCCATTTCCTTCATATTGTCTTTTCTGTCCTGCATCTTCCTGTGAAAAAGGGGAGAAGAGATGTTCCATATACTTCTGGGTCATTCCAATTCCTGTATCCTTAATAAAGATAGTAATAGAATCATTACTACCATTTTCAATTGAAATGATAATTGATCCCTGGTGAGTATATTTTATAGAATTTCCTATCAGGTTCTGAAATA
Source organism: Ignavibacteria bacterium RBG_16_34_14 (assembly GCA_001802865.1). Taxonomy (GTDB): domain Bacteria; phylum Bacteroidota; class Ignavibacteria; order Ignavibacteriales; family Ignavibacteriaceae; genus RBG-16-34-14. The sequence goes on along the minus strand of MHAF01000143.1, from coordinate 5,112 downwards.
TCTGATTAGTGGTGTATAAGTCGCAATAAATATATGGCTCTTTTGAAGAGCATCTAAAATTTAATTCCAGGTTTTTTTCATCACTAAGTGGTTTAAATTCTCTTGTAAGCTTTTCAAGTTCAACTTCAATATTTATTTTTTCAAAATCATGTTTGTAATTTCCGGATTGGACTGCCGACATATTCAGAATCATATCTATTGTTCTCAGAAGCCGCTTTCCTGCACTATCAACAGAGCGGATAATAATCTGAGCATCATCATTATTTTTGTCTATTTCATCAGCTAAAATCGGTACTGCAGTAAGAATAGCATTTAGTGGTGTTCTGATTTCGTGTGACATTTGAGCAAGGAAAGCACTTTTAAGCCTGTTAGATTCTTCAGCTTTTTCTAAAGCAAGCATTAAATCTTTTTGTGTTTTTTTAATTTCAGTAATATCAAGGGTCTGAACAATTGTATGTTGTGGAACTGATTTATGATCATAAATTGTAACATATTTTGCAATAACATCAATCTTATCTTTATTCCTTTTTACAATTACCTTTTCACAATTAAGATCGTAATAATTGATGTGACTCTGATCCGATGAGGTTAAAAACGTTGCTTCACTTAAATCATCGAATAGTATTTTTATATGAGAATTAATTAATTCTCGCTTGGAAAAACCCGTTATTTCGCAGAATGCTTTATTAACGTTGATGATCTTGTTAAAAGTAGAAACAATAAACATACCAATTGGGGCATTTTCAAAAACCAATCCAAATTGCTCTTCACTTTTGTAAAGTGATAACTCGGCTTTTCTACGTTGACTAATCTCACTACCCACTTCATAAATTTTTTCTTTAAATACAACACCTAATTTTGCATTAAGAGAATTAACACGGCTCGATGTTTTATTAAGTTCCATAAGAACCGAGTTAATTTTTTCTGCAAGAAGTCCAATTTCATTGTTGCGGGTGTACTCAATTTTAATTTCTTTATCACCATTTATAATTCTATCAAGTGTTGAAATTAGTTTTGTTATAGGTTTAAACGACAGGGTACTAAAGATGTATGTGATTATTACAGCTATAAAGAATATGGTAAGATTAAACAATGCTATTAAGAGTCTTGTTTTATGAAGGTTAGTAACTGTTTCTGTAGCATCAAACCCTACATAAATTCTACCAAGTTCCATATTATCAGAAATCACAGGCTGGGAGATTTTAAATATCAGGTTGTCTTTAGAAATTTCAGAAGAATTTATTAAATATTGATTTTGTTCAGCAACTTCAATATTTATGGCATATATAATGAGACCGTCACTGCTTTCTACAATTAGATATAAAGCTTCATTCAGATCTACTAACTTATTTAATGTTTCTTTGTCATTTATATTTGAAGTTTGGAATGTTTCGGGATTTTGCTTAAAAAAATTTGAAAACACCTCGGACTTATACACATATTTTTCATAAACATCAGCCTCAACTGTTCTGACAATATATATATAGATTGAAGCTAATAATATCAAGAAAAATATTGAAAATTCAATTGTAAATTTTAACTCAAGTTTCCGGGATTTATTCCTCATTATTTCCTTTTAGATGAAAAGTTACTTATTTAAAATCAACTAATGTGCCGGGGAAGTATAGATTTTTTGCGATTTTGAAAGGTGCAGCACTATATCAAGAATAAGAACATGTAATTATTATATGTAAATTTTGAAATTCCAGAAGTCAATTATATTTACTTTATGGATTTGCAGCAGTAGGAAAAGTTCTGGTTTCTGATGATGTTATGGTCTTAGGGAGTATTTATTTCATTAAGGTAATAGGAAAAACTGAAGCCCCTTCTCTACTTATGAAGTTCAGTATGAAGCTCATCATGTATTTCAAGCGGCTCTAAATGAGTAATAATATTTACCTGTGAATTCAAGTTATTTTTAATTGTGCTTTCTAATTCTGTTGCAATTTTATGTGCATCCTCAAGAAGAATTCCTTTTGGCAGTAAAAGGTGAAATTCTATCCATACAATATTCCCGCTCTTCCTGAATCTTAATAGATGATATTCTAACCCTTTACTGAGAGTTTCTTTATCAAGAATTTTTTTAATAGAACCTGCAAGATTTTTATCACCTTCATCCATTAATCCTCCAATAGATTGCCTGACTAATTTTCCTCCCGACCATAAAATGTTTAAAGCTGCTGCAATAGCCACAATCGGATCAAACGGATGCCAGCCAGATAGCCACGTAAGTAGTAATCCACCAACAACACCAAAACTCGTCCAGGAATCTGTAAGGACATGCTTGCCATTAGCTACAAGAATAATAGAATTTGTTTTTTTTCCCTTCCAGACTAAGTATACTCCTAAGATTAAATTTATTACGGATGCAATAAACGTAAATAATACACCTTGATCCAGATTAGAAATTTCAACACCAACTATTAATCGCTTAATAGATATGTAAATAATATAAACTGCAGCCAATATGATCAGTGCTCCTTCAAATCCTGCAGAAAAATAACTTATCTTTTGATGCCCATAGGTATGTTCTTCGTCTGCAGGTTGAAAGCTATACCACATACTAAATACCGCAAAACCAACACCTATAATATGTATTATCGACTCAACAGCATCAGAGAGTATAGCTGATGATCCTGTTAGGTAGTATGCATACCACTTGATGATTAGCATTACAACCCCAAATGCAAAGGATAATCTAATCGCAAACATTTGAGCTGATTTATCTTTATTCATAAAATTCTTTTACAGAATAATAAAAATAGTAAATTTAATATTCTTCAAGATTTTACATTGCCATCATTTGCAGCTTTTATAAAATCAGGATACATAGAAAAGACTTCATATGATTACCCGCTTAAAGCATCTTGAAGATTTTCTTTGATTGATTTGACATCGTACTTTGTGGAATTAATTGATTCAGAAGAGGAGAACACTGAATTTGAGCGCCATTAAATACTAACTGTCTGTACTCGGAAATAGTATACATCAAAATCATTGAACTCATAAACTAAGAGTTGATGATATATTAGAGGCTATGAAAAATTCAGGTCTCACTTTTTTGCGAGATTTATTTTATTTATAACAAATTTATTTAAGTACCATCATCTTTTTAGCTGAAATAAATTTAGTACCAGAATTATCTTTTGCTTCTAATGTGTAAAAATAAACTCCACTGTTTATTCCATCTGCACTAAATTCAATATTATGAACACCGCCTTCAAGATTTTCATCAATCAATGTCATTACCACTTGCCCTATAACATTATAAACTTTAAGTGATACGTGACCATTAATTGCCAATTGGAAACTGATGACTGTTTTGGGATTAAATGGATTGGGATAATTCTGATTCAGTACAAATTCTTTTGGATATACATTTACTTCAACCGAAGATGAGTATTGGAATGTACCATCATAATCAATCTGCTTTAAGCGATATGAGTATTTACCAGCTGAAACATTATCATCAATGAACGAATAGTCTTGCGGTTCTGTTGTTGTTCCAAATCCAGTTATATACCCAATCTTCTCCCAACTATCTGCTATTATATTCTCGGTATCCGGTTTCCTTTCAATTTCAAACCCGGCATTATTTGTTTCAGCAGCCGTAACCCATTTTAGCATTATTAATCCATTATCATAAGTTGCTGTAAATGATATTAGCTCAACCGGAATGATTGTATCTCTCTGCCACAAACCATCACTTGTCGCAGCAATAATTCTATCATCATAAACTATCATCTTCTCAATTGTATTTAAAAACGGAAGACCATCTCCAAAATCTTCCCAGTTAAATCCTTCGTTTGTTGAACTGAAAACACCCGAACCTCCAAACTTTAAAGATGTAACAAGGGTCCCATTAATCCTGATAATGCATGAACTGTAAGGATCAGATGTTAATCCGTTGTTCCTCATTTCCCAGCTTGTTCCGTTGTCAGTTGAAAGCCATACACCGGAAATAGTACCAGCCCACAATTTACCAGGTTCTGAAAGAAAAGTAATTGTACTATAAAAAGGACCCGTTATCCCTTCCCAGGTAACCCCGTCATCAATAGATTTATATGCGCCAGGATTATTAATGCTCTCTCTAGCAGCAAATAATGTCCCGTTATGGTTTACAAAATTCTTTGCCTCAATGCCTTGACCCGTAATATTAGTCACAATCCAATTCTCAGCACCGTTAGTAGAGCGGTAAATACCGTTCCACGCTCCGGTGAACAAATTACTGTTATGTTTATAAATAGATTCGGTGAACTCATTTAATGCACCCGGTCCAATCGTAATGCCATTGCTTTTCTTCACCCAATTATCGCCGCCATTTGTTGATTTATAAATACCATCTACTGTGGCTGCGTATAAAGTATCTCCCGATACCAAAATCTGATAAACCGATTTTGCCTCGTTTGTGTTCAGACCATTATTAATCAGCTGCCAAGAAAGAGTGCTGTCTGTTGATTTATACACACCATCGCTGAAGTGAGCCAAATAAATAATATCATCCGCTTCAACAATATCCTGAATATAGTAAGAAGGGGAAGATGGTATCTGTGTCCACTGCGCAAAAGAATTAACTGTAAGCACAGTTAGAATAACAACAAATGTTACTACTTTTGTCATGAACGTTACCTTATTTGTTTAATATCATCTTTCTATAAAGTTGGAGAACTTCTCTATTTGTTCCAGTTATTTCAATAGAATAAATATAAATACCTGAACTCAAATTATCGGCAACAAATTCCAGTTGATACTTACCAGGTTGAATGAATTTATTTAGTAATGACTGAATTGTTTCACCCAAAATATTATGCAATTTAATAGTTACATTACTCTCAAATGGAATTGAATATTTAATAATGGTTTTAGGATTAAAAGGATTAGGATAATTCTGACTCAATGCAAATTCTTCTGGATATACATTTACTTCAACCGAAGATGAGTATTGGAATGTACCATCATAATCAATCTGCTTTAAGCGATATGAGTATTTACCAACTGAAACATTATCATCAATGAACGAATAGTCTTGAGGTTCTGTTGTTGTTCCAAATCCAGTTATATACCCAATCTTCTCCCAACTATCTGCTATTATATTCTCGGTATCCGGTTTCC
>MHAF01000142.1 GCA_001802865.1 Ignavibacteria bacterium RBG_16_34_14 | reverse complement strand
GCGGGTACTCAAGATTAAAATTTGGTGTGTTGTGAGGAACTGCGACAGTGATATATGATGGATTAAAAGTTGTCAGTTCATGATAAGCTGCGGCCGAAGTAAGACAAACAACCGCTTTTTTGTGAGAGTTGCAAACGTCGGCAAAACTGCTGTGTTCATCCCAAGGATAGTTTACAAGTTTATAGAGACCAGGTTTAATTTTTTCAATCAGTCCTTCACTCACTGCCTTAGAAATACTTCTTGTCTGAACCCCGTGTTTTCGGAGTTCTTGCATTCTTGCAAAACCTTTATGGTTATTAAATATTTTAAGCAGTGTGTCCATAATTATAGTTGAATCATTTCTTAGGCAAATATACAAAATTTGCCTAAGATTCGATTCATTTTTAATGGTTCGATTTTACTGCCAATTGTGACGATTGGCAGAAGAATTGAATGAGTCGTTTTCAAGGTAAATGAGATGAATCTACCTTGAATTAGAACCATGTTTTTTGAATTTGTTGTTAGACAAATTTTTAGAATTTGCATACGATTAGATTCACTTTTGGCGGTTTTTTCTACTGCCAATAGAAGGGATTGGCGGTGATTTAGAACCGACAAGTCAAAGCGGAGTGAATGAAATTCCTATCGATTGGATATGCTCAATATTGGAAATAAAATAAGTTTAGTATTTTGATAACCTCTTTTCTAACTTATCATAATCCTCAAGATATGCTCGCATGAGACTTTTCCAGAGCTTGCCATGATTCGGAACATGGAAATGCAGCAACTCGTGAACTATGACGTATTCACCTAGTTTTTTAGGCATATTTAAAAGCTCAGCATTGAAACTGAGATTACCGGCTGTTGAGCAGGAAGCCCATTTACGGCTCATAGGTCGCACAGAGATGCTCTTTAAAGGGATATCTAGGTCAATGGCATACTTGACTACCCTTTTCTTAAACTTGGCTTTATCTGATTTACCCGCCAAGTTTATACCTTTAAAGAAGTGGGCGGGCAATATATTTCTAGGTCTTTTACTTCTGCTCATTGGCTTTAATAAACAGGTTAAATAAGTGATCTATTAGTGCATTTGCTTTGTCTATATCATCAATTTCCTCTAGTAGCACGCCATATAGTTTTAGTCTTAAATCTCTTGCCGAAGCTTCGCTTTTATTCCAGTTGGGATATTCACTAAAAGCTGTTTTAAATTTCTTCGCTGTTTCATCTGAATTTTTTATACCGGATTCATTCAGTTTTTCAGATAGAAAATATTCTAAATCATCTAATCCTTTTTGTTTTTGCTTTTCTTCTTTCTCACTAATACTATCTAAAAGAGATTTAAGTTTATCAAGTGCTTCTTCTGTACTGATTATTCTATCCTCATAATCCTCTTGTATCTGATGGGCTTTATCCTTTAGTGAAATTAAAGTAAGATCACCGCTTTCCTTCTCTGCAATTTTCTCAATACTCTTAATAAGATTTATAACTTTTACATTTTCAGGCATTTTATTGGCTTTAATCGCTTCAATTGTTTCTTTATCAAGTCCGATTAATTCTGTTCCGGTTCCAAAAATATCTATATCAACCTTGTCCTTTACAAGCTCAGCCGTCTTACGCTGAAATTCTTTATCAACATAGATTCTGTTCGCAAAAGCATTTCGAACTACGTAATAGATTTGTGTTAATGTTTTATAATCATCTATGAATGGTCTGAGAAATACATCCGGGGATATTATCTCATAAAGCATTTCTAATTCTTTGTAAAACTTGAAGAATTCTTTACGCTTGGATTTATCTTTAAAATATTCAACGAGTAAATCTATATCCTTATCGTTATAATTTCCTTTGATCAAAGAAAGATATTGTACTGCCTCTTTCTCCATATAATTCTTGAATAAGGTTTTTAGCAATGCAATATCGCGAACAACGCTTTTTACATCATCAGAATCAAAAGCTAAAGCTTTTTCGAGCTTATCAAATATTCCGATAAAATCTAAAACAAATCCGAAAGGTTTCTTCTTACCGCTTTCTGTTTCATAAGGACGGTTTACTCTTGCGATTGCTTGCAACAATGTATGATCTCTCATTGGTTTATCTAGATACATTGCGTAAAGAATTGGTGCATCGAATCCGGTAAGAAGCTTTTCAGTGACTATTAAAATCTTCGGTAATTGATCTGGTTTGCAAAAACTTTTTCTTATTCTCTTTTCATCTTCTTTTGTGATGTGATACTTTTTCAGTTCCTCTGAATCGTTATAGTTTCCGGTATAAACAACTTCAGAATAATTTGCTGGTAAATATTTATCTAGTGCTTTTTTATACTGTGCACAAGCTTCTCGATCAACACCAACTATGAAAGCTTTATAGCCAAGGTTTTCAACATGAGTTTGATAATGTTCTGAAATGAACTTTGCAATCTTATCGACTCTCTTTTTTCCCTTTAAGAAGTTTTTGGTGACTATTGCCCTTTCAAGTATTTTATTCAGTTCATCTATATCGCTTATACCTTCAGCTTCTGCTAAACTTAAAAATTCTTTCTCCAATGTTTCTTCGGGAACTAAAAGATCATTGGAAGCCAATGTATAGTAAAGTGGTAGAGTTGTTCCATCCTCAATAGAATCTGAGATGGAATATTTATCTAGATATCCATGTTCATCATCTATTCCGAAAGTCTTAAATGTACCTTTTCCATAGGCAGTTTTATCTATTGGTGTTCCGGTGAAACCGATGTAAGTAGCATTAGGAATTGCTGCCATTAGATAATTTCCTAGATCACCGGATGTTGTACGATGTGCTTCATCTACAAGTACATAAATATTTTTTCTGAGATTTACTTTCTCTGGCATTTCATTAAACTTGTGAATCATGCTTATAATGATTCCACGATAATCTTCTTTTAGAAGATCGCGAAGCGTTACAATTTTATCTGCATGTTCAATATTCTTTAATCCTAATGCAGTAAGATTCCTAATCATCTGGTCTTCAAGCTCATTTCGATCAATAAGTAAAATGATTGTGGGTTTATCTGTTTCTTTAAGCTTGAAAAGAATTTCAGCAGCTTTAATCATCGTATATGTTTTACCGGAACCTTGTGTATGCCAAATCAATCCACGGGATTTAGTTCCATCAATGCTTCTTCTAATTACTTTTTCAACTGCTTTAACTTGATGCTGACGAAGTATGTACTTATTCAGTTCTTCATTCTGTTCCGCAAATATTATGTAATTTTTTATATACCTTAATATCGTTTCAGGATTAAAAAATGTTTTGATTTTTAATTCAAGATTGCCGATCTCGTGCTCTCTCCAATTAAAAAGATTTTTACGATTAAGATTCCATGTTACACCATAAGAAAAACCTAATGCTTCAGTAACTGAAAATATTTGCTGTGGGATGAGCATTTCCGGGGTTTCATTGTGGTAACGTCTTATCTGATCTATTCCGATTGCGATAGCTTCATCCTTGGTTGCATTCTTACATTCGATAACTACCAATGGAATACCATTAACTAAAAAGACTACATCTTCACGATTACCATAACGTCCGTTGTGGTGATAGTATTCTTCCGTTATTTGAAAGATGTTATTAGAGGGTTTTTCAAAATCTATTAGCTTTAAGTTATACTCTCGATTATCATCATTGTTAAAGAAATTCTTTTCACCTCTCAAATACTCAAGAAAATCTTTGTTGCCTTGAATATCAAAACGAAGTAAGGATAATTGAGAAATTATATCTAATGGGTTTATCAGTTTCGGATTAAACTCAGTCAGTTTTTGAATTAAAATATCCTTAAAGAAAAGTGAAGAGCTTTTAATTCTTTCTTGTGGTAGTGATGCTGAAGTATCAAAGTGGCGAAGTTCTTCTGCTTTAGACTGGAGTATAAATTTCCAATTTATTTCTTGGGCATATTCTAAAATTCTTTGCTGGACTGTTTTATGTTCTGTGAATGATTGATTCATTATAATCTAATTTACAATAAAGATATCATGGTAATTTGTATTGACAACCTTAAACTGTTGAACTATATTTGTGACGAAAATTAACCCGGCTTGTTCGAAGCGTGACGTTATGCGTCAAGTTGTAAGTAGGACAAGCGGGGTTTTTTATTTTTATTCAATGATCTTTCTTGTCCTCTTTGCGTTAAAAAATTTTTAACAACGCAATAAATATCACGATTTCCAATAGTATTTAAACATTTTCCCGCCTCTTTTGCGTTCTTCTGCGTTATTTCTGCGTTTAACTTTTTTAATAACGCAAAAGCTTAGAGTAAAATCCAAGCACCTTTTTTGGGGCTTCCTTTAAATTGTATTTTATTCTCTTTCTTGAGAAGTCTAAGTAAATTAAAAATCTGGTGCCGGGAAAGAGAAGGGAAAATTTGTTCAAGTTCTTCCATGGTACCTTTACCATGATTTTCTAAATGTTTGATAATAAGTACCTTCTTTGTTTCTGTATCCAAACCTTTTTTCCTTGTGTAAATTCCTTTCTCACCTAAAAATGTATAAAATCTTTTTGATAAAATAAATTTCACACCTCTACCTCTACCGAATTTTTCAATTATACCTTGATCAGACATACGGATAATAGAGTTTTGAAATTCAGCGGGAGGAGTTTTTCCCTGCCTTATATCATCGAATATAAGAAGGTCTTGCGTTGTCCACTCAATTTTCTTCTCAGACGAAACTTTCTCTAAAAATTTTAGGAATTTAATATCCTGTATCTCACCTATTATTTTAAGTATTACAGAAAATGCATCTGATTTTGAATAATCAGGACGGGGTTTTGCTTCTTCTATTGAAAGTCGAAACATTTTATCAACGCCCTGTCCGCTTCTTTCAACTAAGCCGCATTTTTGAAAAACTTCTGCTATCCTTCTATTGCGGGGATATTGTTTGTAAATAATATTATCGAGCGTAATGCCAGCAGGAAAACCTCCCGGACTTTCAATTTCAAGAAGTGCTGGATATTGCCGGATAAATACTGAACTCTGCAAATTATAGTCACGATGGCATACAGCATTTAGTAAACCTTCTCTAATCACTTCTTCATTAAAATTAGGAATATCCCTGATAAACAATCCTTCCTGAATATGCTCAACATCATTACGAAGATTAATTTGATCCCATAGTTTATTATGAATTGATAAGAAGCCAATCCGGTAATCATACCGCTGCTGGGCTTGAATTGATGATTCAATGCTTCTGTATTCAAAAACTATTTCAGCATTTGGGAGTAATTTCCCGAGAGATTCCTTTTTCCCTAAAAGAATAAGTGCAGCATAATTTAATTTACCGTCAACCAGAAGTTCTGCATCGGAAAATAATTGTTCAACAGGTAAGGTTAGAATTTGAGGGTTACGTGATTTACTGGACCAGAGATGTCTTAGTTCAGCAACTGCTATTTCATCTAAGTCAGAGATGGTTGCAGCATTACAAATCTCTGCTGAAAAATCAGGTTGCGCTTCATCAAATATTCTCTTTAATTGTTCGGGAGTCATCGGTTCAAGAGATTCTCCAACTCGCATATAAGATGCACCCTTGTACTGTAAAGGCAAACCAATTGGTCGTGATGGTATTTCAAATATTAAAATCCTCTTACCGATGTAAAAAAATTCTTCAATATCAATTCTGAGCTTTAATAAATCCAGCAGGTCTTTTTTGAGGGAAAGCGGATTTTGGAATGCATTTGTTCCCACAACATTGTGAGGAAAATTATCATCAACACCAAGTATTAAATGTCCACCGCACTCATTAGCAATAGCATTACAGTATTTTTTTAATCGTTCCAAGTCATACTGCTGTTTTGCTTCTTTAAATTCAAGATGTTCTTTTTCTTTTGATTGAAGCCATTGCTCGAATTGTCGTATTGAAACAGACATTTAATTTACCTTTCCCGAAGGGATGGATTCCCACTCTTCGTCTATATCAAACTCTATATCTTTAACACGGATTTGACCAGTCATTAGTTGGTTAAGCAAAGTTTTAAATAAATCTTGAAGTTGTATTTTATTGTTACTATGAAATTCAATTTTACTATCAAGAGATGAAAGGATTCTTGCTATTTCTTTTTGTTCTTCAAGTTGTGGTAATGGAATGAGCATCTGTTTTACGTTATCATCACGAACAGCAGGATAACTTGCACCAGATTGAAGTTTTCCTATTCTTTCAATAAAAAAATCTGTTCTTATATATTGAAAAAGAAATTCGTGATCAAGAACTTTAGATTTACATCTTAAAATGCAAAAAGCGGTACTGCAATATTCATCATCATAGAATGATTTTATTTTGGCTATTCTCTTTAAAGTTGGACGAATAGTCGCAAAAATAATATCATCGGTTTTTACGACCTTTCTTGCTCGGCCAGGTGCTTCTATGCCTTGGACATATTGATGATCAACAACAGAAAATGATTGATTGGAAACAGACGATACATCAATGTACTTGATATATTTATTAGGCAATAGTGAGGGATTTCTTGTCTGTGTTTCTTCGACACAATTTTTAATTTCTACAACTTCCCAACTTTCCGGTATTAGACCAATCTCTCCGCCTAAGGCGGATTGTTTTTGTGGTTCGCCGTTTAGTCCCTCGGTAAAGAGTTTTTGCATTAAAGCTTTTTTAAGTTCTTGAGTGGTTTTAATTAGCTGCTCTTGTGTCTCAATTGCTTGCTGAATTTTGGAAAGTACGTGTGCAATTTTTTTTCTTTCTTCCATCTTGGGTAGAGCTATAGGAAAATCGCGTAATTTAAAGAGTGGAATGTATTTCTGAGTTGAACCACCGACCGAATTATTAATATAAACTTTTGCGATGGGAGATTGAAACCAATAAAAACAATATTCACTTAATTCAAAGGAATTAGATTTGAATAATCCTATATTTTTAATCGAAAATACTGGATCATTCTTAATTATAGCAACTTCCCCTATAGTACCAATCATACTAAATAAAATATCATATTTATCAACTCTGCTTCTTTGATTTACTTCAAGATAATCTTCTTTACTTATGAAGTAATCAACTTCGCTTATGTCGATTGTTCCATTTTTAATGTATTTTGAGGTAACAAGTGGATAACCATCAGTTAATTTTTTAGGAGTATCGTGGGTTCCATCTGAAACTCTATTGAATAAAGCTTCAGCACGGATAATATCCCAATCCTCCGGAATTAAACCGATATCAGTTTGTTTGAAGTTGTTGGTCATATTTTATAACTTAATGCAAGAATTTAGCAGCGCTTAGAATAGTATTCTAAGTTTGACGTCCCGCTTCGGTGGGACGTTTCTTTTTTATTTAATAACCTAGTTTTTGAAAAATAGTTTTTAATTCTCCATCAATATCTTTTGATTCTTGTTCAAGTTCTTTAAGCTCTTCCAAAATTTCACCTATTGGTCTGTATACTTCTTCATCGGCTGTATGTATATATCGGGTCGGAGATAAGTTATAATCGTTTTTTACACTTTCTTCTTTTGCAATTATCTTACTGAATTTATCAATCTCTTTCCAGTTAAGAAAAGCGTCTACGATTTTGTGCTGGTTTTCTTCCGGTATATAGTTTTTGGGCTGCCCTTTTATAAAATCTTTAGAAGCATTAATAAGTAAAATTTTATCTTTCTTTCCAGTTGACTTATTTCGATTTAGAAATAAAACTATACCAGGTGCTGAAGTATTGTAGAAGAGATTCTCAGGTAAATAAAGCACACCTTCAATAAAATCGTTTTCAACAAACCATTTACGGATTTCTTTTTCTTTATTTGTGCTTTGGTTGCCCGATCCTCGTGAGACTGCTCCGGTATCTAAGACAATAGCTGCCCTTCCTCCGCCTCCGGCGGAATCATTCAAAGAAGCGAGAATATGCTGCACCCAACCCCAATCTGCCGTTCCGTTTGGCGGATAGCCAGCAGGAAATCTTTCTAGCTCGTCGTTTTCATAAGTCTTTTGGTTAAATAAGCTTTGGTTCCACATTGGATTTGCAGCAACACGATCAAACTTCTTGAGTCCTGTCCCGGTTTGGTCGGGATTATTTCCTTCCCGAAATTTGGGGTTGTTCATAGTATCACCAATTTCGATAATGCCTTCCATATCGTGAATAACCATGTTCATATTAGCCATTGCCCAAGTGTTTGGCAGGTATTCTTGTCCATAGAGCTTTAACGGCGCATATTTAGCTTTAGAACGTAAGTTCATCTTCTCTTGAAGTGCAATCTGAAGTTTAATTAACAATCCAGCAGAGCCGGTACAGGGATCGTACATTTCCATTCCGGGTTCAGGGTCAAGTATTCTTGCCATTATTAAACCAACTTCCATCGGAGTATAGAACTCTCCGGCACTCTGTCCACCACCTTCAGCGAATTTACGTATTAGGTACTCGTAACTTCTTCCGATTATATCCGGTTCAACATCTTTAAGACCTAATCTTTTTTTACTTATCTCCTCAATAAGATTACTTAGTCTATCATCTTCAATATCTCGCTGTCCGTGTGTAGTGGCGTTAAAATCTACTCTATCAATAATTCCTTGCAATCTCGAATTCTCGCGAGCTATCGAGCGCATAAAATCGGTAAGCTGTTCACCTATTTTTGAAGATAATTTTCGGATAACCGACCAGGTGGATTCGTCCAGATTTTCAGGTCGAAGTGGTATGTAGAAACGTGTGAGCTTACGATCTTTGTTTATTAGTTTTAGGGCTTTTTCTTTTGAGCCGACATTCTCGACAACTCGATTAACTTCATCATCGAATACATCACAGAGGCGTTTTACAAAGATGAGTGGTAATATGAAGTCTTTGTATTTGGGTGCGTCTTGTGCACCTCTAATGGCGCACGCCGCATCCCAAATCCAGGATTCTAGAGATTTGGAGTTGTTGTTAGACATGACTGCTATTTAATATCAAAAATTATCTTTGATAAAAATAGTAAATACTTTTTAGTAATGCACTTGAAAGGAAGAATTCTAAAATGTCAACTAAGCTAGGGTTTACCTTACTTTCACTAGCACCATTGTCATATGGAATTTTTTCAAGGTGGCAACTATTTTTAACATAAAGGCTTAATGATATATGTATTACAGTACCGCAACATGCATTTTGATGTTATCGAACAAATTATATTCATCATTCAATTATTTACTTATTTATACTAACATAATAAAAAAAATACAAAGTAGATAAAGAAAGTTTATTAAAATGTGTTTCGATAAAAGTTCATATGAAAAACAAAAACCGCCGGACACAATCAAAATGTCAAGGCGGCTATGTAGTTAAAAATGAGGTAATGAGCGAAGCGAAACAAAACCTTTTATTAACAAATATATGGCGAATGAAAGTTTCCGCCAAAGGCGGACAGCAATTTTTGTGAAGTGAGCGAAATGAAATTTCATCAGCAAAAGAACGAGGTAAAACCGAATCTGTGAGTAAGATCAGGTAATTTTATTAGTGAAACGAAAAATTACTGCTTACGAATATTTTAGTGAGCAAAGCGAGCTTCAACATTTGTGATAGTTTTACCAATTGTCTTTGAGAGCTGACCACTATCTAAAATGACTACATCAAACTTTCTTTCTGTCTATACCTTACCTATTTAACTTGCCTCTAAAATTGAAAATCTCAATAACGAACAAATAAGAAAGTACTTCATTTTGTGTATCATTATTTTTCATACGCAAATCTTTTGTAAGAATTACCGAATACAGGTAGTTAGTCTTGCCATCTCAAAATGATTTACTTTGCATAAAATATCTATTCATACTTTACTCTACGGAATAGATATTGAAAAACTCTGTAAGGAAACGATGAGAAAAGAGAGGAAAAATGGGTAATGTTCAGTCACTATTGTCATTTGGAGCAATGCTGATTTTAGCATTAGTATCATTAAATTTTAATGATGCCGTGCTTAGCAATTCAACAACTGAAATAGAAAATAAAGTTGTTCTCACCGCATTTTCATTGGCAGATGATTTAATAGAGGAAATCAAAGTAAGAGCTTTTGACGCAGCTACAGTAGACTTCCCAACAAGCAATCCAGCAAGCTTAACGGCTGCTGGCAGTTTAGGCCCAGGTTGGTGGGAATCATATCCAAACTTCAATGACATAGACGACTTTAATAACTATTCAAGAGTAGTAAGTGCACCACATGCTGAAAATTATTCCGTCAATTGTAGTATTTATTATGTTAATGGGGATGACCCAGATCAAGTTTCTTCAACACAAACCTTTTATAAAAAAGCTACTGTCACAGTATCGAGTCCATACATGAAAAATCCCATTAGTTTATCATTCATTTTTACATTGAAGTAGTTATATGAGTACTATTTTAGATCTTATAGGATCAGCAGTAATTGGAGCAGCAGTAATTTTGTTAATGCTGCACTTAAATATGTATTCTTCAAATATCAAATTCAGTTCCGATTCAGAACTTCGTCTCCAACAAGATGCTAAAACTCTGGCCGATATAGTAAGCTACGACTTACGAAAAGTCGGTTTTCGAAAAAGCGGTACAGCAATGATTACGGCTCAACCAAAAAAAATATCTTTCTATTCAGACATCGACTCTAATGGAATTGTCGACGTAATTACTTATCAATTAAGTGATTCACTTTTAGTAAATAATACGACAAACCCAAGAGATAAAATTCTTTATCGAATAGTAAATAATGATACATCAAAGGGGCCGTCATTAGGATTAGTTGATTTAAATTTTGAATATCGTAATGTAACAGGAAATATAACGGTAAATTTGGATAGCATAAAATATATTAATGCCGAACTTTGGGTTGAATCACTAGAGATGGTTAAAGATCCCAAAGGAAAAAATAATTATTTGTTCACTTACTGGGAATTGACAATTAATCCAAGGAGTATTTAAACATGGGAAAAGGATTACTAATTATTGTTTTAGGAATTGCCGGAATACTTTCACTTCTAAAAATTGGCATAAGCGCTAACACTTCAAAAGAAGTAGATACTTCTGTAGATTTTTTTAAGAAAACCCACACGAGATTAATAGCAAATTCTGGTATTGAAATATATTTGGAGAAATTGAGAAGGGATAAAAATTTAACCGGTTATTCTGGGGAAAAATCCTTATTCGGTGGAGAGTATGAGGTTAATATTTCTGGTCCCGACTCTGCTCTTCAAATAGTATCCAACAGTGAATTTTATGGAACAACACATAGGAGTTTTGTTTTAGCTAAAAGGACACCGGTGAAAATGCCTACAATAAATTCGGCGTTATACATAAATGCAACCGGTTTAGGATTAAATCTAAATGGAAATATGGACATCGATGGAAATGATCACAATACAGATGGCAGCCCGGGTCCAAATCCTGCAGTACCGGGAGTTGGGCTTGATAGTCCGGCGGATAGTGCCTACTTCAAAAATAATATTAAACCAAAAATTTCTAGAGATATCCTTGGAGCAGGCGGGGCACCAAGTATAAGAGCCGTTGCGGATACAACCAATTGGTTGACAATAACAGAAGCATTAATCTTTGCTGCAGATATAACCATTCCATCTGGCACCTATGATACACCTGGATTGTATGGAACTCCAAGTGAACCTAAAATCACGTTTGTGAATGGTGATGTTCATCTCACTGGTGGATTCCAAGGCGATGGTATAATGATTGTTAATGGAAACTTAGAGATGGATGGTAATTCAACTTTCAGAGGTATAGTTCTAGTTTATAAAAACTCATCCATTGAAACTAATTTCTCTGGTAATGGTGGAATATTTGGCGGGACGATTTTAGCTGGTACAAACGTAAATATTCAAGCAACAGGCAACTCTAGTTTTTATTACAGTTCTCAAGCCCTAGCAAATGCTCAAGCAAAACTCAAATCATCCAGATTTGAAATTGTTGAATGGTGGGAATGATAATACTTCAACAATTACTAATTAAAAATTAAAGTATATTGAATTTAAATTAAATATATTAATCACGAAGAGTATAAGCCTAATGAAAAAAATAGCGTATTACATAGTAATGATTTTTGTAACATTATCAATAGCAGCATGTTCTGAAGAACCGCCGAGTATTCGAGTATCGAATGAACGAGCAACGAAAGCAAATGTTCAAATAAAAACTGTGAACAACACGATTAATCATAATGATGTGGCTGGAGGGACAGCTACAAATTATCAAGATGTATCAGAAGGAAAAATTGATGTTACTGCTGAAATTCAAAATGAAACGATTTCACCGACTACAACTTTTAATGCATCAAACGATAATAATTATACAATTATAATTTTGAATACTACGCCACCCGCATTAAAAGTGAATGTTTCAGATAAGTAGATAGAATATTTTAGAGGGGAAGAGGGATGCTATATTTTACTGTTGGACTCTATCACATCTAACTGAGCAGTTGGTGTGCCGAGTTTACATAACTCAACATTATTAGCCTGATAGAAAGACAATAAACTGTAAAGATGATTGGATTGTTTAATAATGTTCGTTATGTAAATCTGGCTGACAATGTAAGGTTTAACCTACCCTAAAAAAATGCATAGTGACTCTATTTCCTTTCTTAAGCAGTTGTGAGCCGAAGGAGAATCATCTGCGTCTTTTATAGTCAACATAAGGTTTAATTGATAAGCTTATTGTTTGCGGGATGAGCAAAAAGCGAATGGAGCAAATCATTAAGCGTTGTAAAGACAGGATTATAAGGTAAGGTTGTACTGTTATCTTGTTAAGAGGTAATTAACTACCAAATAATTGTTTAACCTTACGCCATAGCTTTACTGCAAATGCACCGGGAATTTGTGCAAAAAGCCCATATATAAATGATACAATAGCAGCTAACCAAATAGTATGAACATTGATTATAATTATTCCAACGACACATACCCCAATTATAAAACCAATTAACGCAGCAGTTGGTTGTCCGATACCAAGAATTTTATTATATGCTACCCGGAATTCAAGACTTACACCTTTATGTAATACATCAAGCCATATAGTCGGCTGACTTTGACTAATACTAGAATTGAGAAAAGTAAAACGAATCACTTGACCACGATTCATCGTGGGAATCAAATAATCACGTTGTCTCCGATGTAATGCAATCTGTTCTTCTGTTGGCCGCTGATCAGGTCCTACTTCTAACTGCTCTGCAAATTTATCTGTCCATTTCAAGGTATGTGTGGTTTCAACAACTTCAGTTCTTTCAGTAAGTAGGTGAGTATCGGTGGTAAAAACGCGGACTTCAACATTTTCATAATCTTTCATGCTTTCATTGATCAATTCAATGGTTGAAAAAAATAAATTAGTAATCACAATATTGTTCCATGTAACTCGAACTGAACCAAATATTTCATCATCTCTGGATACACCAACACGGTTATGCCAAACGAAATATCTAAATCGACCTCTTTTGTTTAATAAATACTGCACAAGAATTGTTAAAAGCATGCTTCCTATGGCAGCTGCTATACCGATAAAAAACTTGTTATTCAGAATTGTCTCTATCATTATACGTTTATCAATATCTTATTGTGTGTTAAATTATACTTGTGCTGCATGTAGTTTTTTATTCAACAGATCCCCGATCAAATACTGAAAAATAGAAGCCATTCATTAACCACACTTGAAACATATATTTTGGGCTGTTTAAAAACAAAAAAGAAATTGATTTCTTATAAAACTTATTAAATAGGTTAATAAAACACACACTCTCAACCATCTAAAGGTAGAATGTGTAGAGGTTAAGTTTTAAACATTAATTTAGGAGGATTTACCTAAAATGCTTTGGAATTACTTCACCTTTACTAAAACCATCGTCATGTCGTCGCTTTGTTCGGCATGACCTCTGAATCGGGTAATAGATTCCCAAATTTCATCCATCAGCTCATTTGAGGTTTTATTGGATTGGTCTCTTAAAAGCTCGGAAAGTTTTTCTTCACCAAAGAGATCATTCGATTCGTTCATTGCTTCTGTTATTCCATCTGAAAAGAATGCAAAGATTTGTCCGGGAGTGAAGCTTACTTCCTCTTCGACTAAGCTGCTTTCAAAAATAACTCCGCTTTCAAGTCCAACACCAATTCCTTGAGTTTTATATGACCTGATCGTTCCGTCATTAGCTGTAATTAAAGGCATGTGTCCGGCACGGCAAAACTTTACTATGTTGGTGCTGCTGTCAAACAACGCAAGGGTCATTGTTACAAACCAGCTTCGCTCAAGCGATTCATAAAGCCGTTTATTTATATCAACTAAAATTTGTTTGGGGGATTTGTCAATTGTGCATGCAAGCTGTATCATCGTCTGCAGCTTTGCCATGTACAAAGAAGCGGAAAGTCCTTTACCTGAAACATCACCAACCACTACAAATATTTTTGAATCGGAAATTTTTATAAGATCATAATAATCGCCGCCGACTTGCATAGCAGGAATCATTTGTCCGCAAATATCTAGCTTGTTTACTTGTGGTACACCGCTTGGTAAAAGTCCCTGCTGAATTTTTCGTGCAAGATCCAGATCCCTTTCAATTGCGAGCTTTTGTTTTTCAGCTTCGTACAGACGAGCATTTTCAATTGAAACCGCAGCCTGGTTTGCTACCGCATTTAGTAGCTCCAAATCCTCATTAGAAAATTGTGCACCTGAATGTTTTAATCCGAAAAGCAATAACCCGACAACTTTTGATTTTACAGCCATCGGAATTATTGTGTAAATGCCGTTGTTAACTAAAGCTTCACTCCTTCCCTTACAAACAGTTATAAATTCTTCTCTTTCTATTATTGGCAATTTTGACAAAGATTTTTTTTGCTGGATAAATTCGTGAACATTTGATTGACTGACTATCATGTCCTTATCTTTAATTCCCTTACTTCGTACTAAAACTAAATCGCCATTATTATTCCCTCTGACCATGATTCCAAAGTTGTTAATCTTAAGAGCATCGGTAAAAGTCTCGTGCGTTTTGTCGAGAATATTTTCAAGCCCAAGCACACTGGAAACATCACTGCTGAATTTTACTAAAACTTTTTGATATGCAAATTGTTCGGGGTAAAATCTTGCTGTGAGAAAATTTTGAAACTTGTCTTTAGTTGATTGAAAAACCAAAGCAAATATTATGAAGATAATTCCCGCAATTATGCCTTGATATTGAGTTCCAATC
>MHAF01000141.1:10927-20514 GCA_001802865.1 Ignavibacteria bacterium RBG_16_34_14 | reverse complement strand
AAATTTTAATAATAATAATAATTTTAGTAATCGGAAACTAGAAAGGAGATGATAATTTGTATGTACCATCTAAAATTTTCTTTACAAAAGGTGTAGGAAGACACAAAGAATATCTTAGCTCGTTTGAGCTAGCATTAAGATCAGCAGGGATTGAAATATGCAACCTTGTAACAGTAAGCAGCATTTTCCCTCCAAACTGTAAAAGAATAACAAAAGAAGAAGGATTAAAAGAACTTCAGCCGGGACAGATTACATTTTCTGTAATGGCACGAAATGCTACTAATGAACCCAACAGATTAATTGCTTCTTCAATCGGCGTGGCATTGCCTGCAGATACAAATGCCTATGGATATCTATCGGAACATCATCCGTATGGACAAACCGAAAAAACCGCAGGCGAATATGCAGAAGACCTGGCTGCCACTATGCTTGCTACAACACTCGGAGTTGAATTTGATTCTGAAAAAGATTGGAGCGAAAGAGAAGATATTTATAAGATGTCAGGCAAGATCGTGCGTTCTTTTAATATAACACAATCTGCCGAAGGTGATAAGAATGGGTTGTGGACTACTGTAATAGCTGCAGGAATTCTGCTTCCTTAAAATAAGGATTAAATGATTGTTTGGTGAATTTACTTTCTGGATATTTTTCTGGATTATTGTTGCGATTTTATTTTATATTGATCTATATGTAACCGGTCGTCGAAGTAGCGCAATATCAGTAAAGTCAAGCTTAAAATGGAGCGGTGCCTGGATTCTCACCGCCCTTATCTTCAATGTTTTCATTTATTTTTATCTTGAAGAAGGGCATAAAAAAGCTCTTGAATTCATAACAGGTTACCTTGTAGAATATTCCCTTTCTGTTGATAACCTTTTTGTTTTCCTTCTGATATTCAAGGTAATGAATGTCTCTTCTGAAAACCAACCGCAAATTCTAAAGTGGGGAATTATAAGTGCAATAATATTCAGGATAGCTTTTATTTTTGCCGGCGTTGGATTGATAAAACTTTTTCACCCTATTATTTATCTTTTTGCTTTAATCCTGTTATATGCCGGATATAAAATGGCTTTTGGAGGAGAATATGAAGTTGACCTTGATCATAATCCTCTTGTGAGATTCGCTGTGAAATATTTCAAGCTGCTACCCGGTAAACATGGTAAACGTTTCTTTGTAAAAAAAGAAAACAAAATTTATATGACTACTCTCTTCCTTACATTATTGTTAATTGAATCTACTGATATAGTTTTCGCTGTTGATTCTATTCCTGCTATAATTGCAATTACCAGGGATGAGTTCATAATAATTACTTCAAACATATTTGCCATTCTTGGATTACGTTCCTTATATTTTGCTTTAGCTGGAATAGTTGATCTCTTTGCTTACATCAAGTATGGAGTTGCCATTGTTTTATTTTATGTGGGAACAAAAATGCTCGTCTCAGATTTTATTGAGATACCCACTATAATTTCATTATGCGTGATTATTTCTTGTCTTGGCGGCTCAGTTATTTTATCACTCGTGAAGAAAAAATCTTCTCCACCAGTAGACCTGAAAGATGAATAAGAAGTGCAAAAAATAACCCAACCAGCATCGGTTCAATTATATAAATATTATAATCGAAATTATTTCTTATAAAATACCAGGTTGTACTTGTAATAAGAACTAAAAACATTTCCGTAATAATAATTTTTTTGTTTACTCTTAAAATCGGATAATAAGAAGATATAACAGGGAGAATTATTGCAGGGATACAAAGCGAACCTATTGTGTACCAGATTTCAATTAGAGAAGGAATTGTATAAGCTAGTATAAGGGCAACTATTCCTGAGATTGCCAAACCTGCAATTGTGTAAGATTTAAGCTGGGTTTCTCTTGCATCTTTTTTCAGCCTGAAAATAAAATCTCTTCCAATTGTTGTAGCACTGAGAAAAAGAAAACTATTTGCAGTTGACATTATAGTTGCGAACATCGCTGCATAAAAAATTCCTTTCAATCCATTTGGTAAGACAACTTCAGAGAGTAAAGGAAAAGCATTCATAGGAATTTTAATATCCGGTAATAAGGCTCTTGCATAAAGCCCTGTTGATGTTGTAAGGAAATCAAATAAAAACCAGAAGAAGATAGAAATGATAATTCCTTTCATTGCAATATTTCCATTCTTTGCAGCATAACATCTCTGATGGAATCCCGGATCTGCAAACGTCCATAATGCGATTAAAAACCAAATAATTATAAATGTAATTGAGGCTCCCCCATTTAATTTGAGATGATTGGGAGGAAGTGCTTTGGTTAAATAATCCAATCCTCCTGCTGAGTTGTAACAGAAGACAAAGATTAATATAAAGCCTGCAAACATTACAAAGAATTGGATAGCATCAGTGTAAAGATCAGATTTATAACCGCCGCGGAATAAATAAATGAAAGAAAGAAAAAGTCCTATAACCAAACTGTAGACTATATTAATATTGAAAATTAGTGATATAAGATTTGCTGTCATTAAAATATATGGTGCGGGAGAAACAAGTAAAAAAACAATTGCAGCCGATAGAAGTCCTGTTCCTTTTCCATAAACTTCAGTAAGCTTATCGGGAATAGTAAAAAGAGATGCTTCTCTAATTTTCTTTGCAAAAAAGATTGCAAATAAAAAAGCAAAAATGTAGTAAGGAAATCCTTGTGTAAACCAGCTAACTATTCCATACCTGTAAGTGAACTCACCAACACCAAGAATTCCACCATACCATGTTGAAACAGTTGTAAGAACAAATATTTTTAATCCAACTTTTCTTCCTGATAATAAATATTCATCTGCTTCATCACTATATTTTCTTCCAGCCCAGAAGCCAACACCTAATACAACGGCAAAAAAGAAAATAATTATTAAAATATCAAGAAGATTAAGTGAAAGCATTTGATTTAGCAGCTTTAAAATTTCTTATAAGGAAAATTATTCCACCATTTATTTCAAGTAAAATTTTTTTAGATAAAGCAACATTGCTTGTGCTTTCTCTTTCACCAAATGGAAGGGTAATATTTTTTAGAGGATATTTCAAACCTCTTGAAGTGATCTTTGTTTTTTTATCAAAACCATAAAGGGAAATTATTTCACCTGGAAAAGTTTTTAGTTCAATTTTTCCTGTGTAAGGAACAAGAATTGATTCTTCGGCAATAAGCTTTAATTTTATTTTATTAAAGAATTTAATAACGATACCAATATTGCAAAAAGTATGATCAAGCCTGTTGCCTGTTACACCTAACATTATTACTTCACCAAAACCTTTTTGAATTGCGAACCTCAGGCATTTTTCAACGTCGGTATCATTCTGCCTTTTCCGTTTAATGATTTTTGATTTATCCTGGAAGAATTTAAGTGTATTTTCTTTTATTGAATCAAGATCGCCAATTATAAAATCGGGAATTAAACTAAGTTCCATAGCTTTATTTGCACCCCCGTCAGCACAAATCAGAGTTGAATAATTATTCTTCTGTAAAAATTGAATAATTCTTTTCTTTGGCGGTTTCCCGTTGGCAAGTATGATGCACTTTTTCAAATTATATCCGAATATTTATAATTAACTATTAATAGGTGTAGCACAGATTAATAATTTGTGCTACGTAAATTTTATAATCCTACCTGCAGTCCGACAAGAAAATTTCTTTCAGCAGCAGGGAAAAATTCTTTACCAATTGCGAAAGCAGAATATAAATTATCAAAAATATTATTTACCTGTACAAAAACTTTTGATTGAGTAAGAGCATTGAATAAATTGAATTCATAGCTTCCAAAAAAATCAGCTGCAAAATAAGCTTCATTTTTATTATCAGAATAACTAGCAAATCCCGGATATTGATTAAGATAGGAAGCAAGACTCTCATCATAATTATCGGAATAAAAATCTCCGACAAATTTTCCCGTTAATTTCAAATATAAACCCTTATGCCTGAAATTAATTCCGAAGTTTGCAAGGAAATCAGGAAAGCTGCTTATTTTGTTTCCATCCAAATTTAATTTTGTTATTGTAGTTGAATCTTCAGTCACATAATATTCGATAAACGTGTTACCTTTATCAATGGTGTTTTTACTGTAAGTTGCATTACCAAAAATTTCTAAATTGTTAAATAATTTTGCTAACACAGAAACTTCAATTCCCTGGTGAACAGTTTTATCAATATTCCCGGTAACAGGTTGCCCAAATCTATCAACCTGACCGTTTGCAACTATTTCATCATTAAAAAGCATATAGAAGACATTTAGAGACACATTGAGATTTCCTGTATTAAATGAAGTTCCGATTTCAAAATCATTCATTGCTTCCGGCTTAACAAAAGGATTATCAAAATTATATGAACCATACGGGTTTTGCCCAAACTGCGGAACTTTCCCTGCACTCGATTCTGCAGCATCATAATAATTTTTTAATCGTGGTTCTCTTGTAACCCTTGCAAAAGAAAAATAGATGTTCTGATAAGGAGATAATGAATAATTTATTCCTGCTCTTGGATTAAAGAAAATATCATCAACAGAGAATTCCGTACCTGCATATTTCTCATTAAATATTTTGTATTTATGATATGCAATTTGTAATTCTCCAAGAATGTTTATTTTATCATTCAGCTTGTATGATTCATGCACAAACCCGCTGATGATATCTTTACTTCCATTATAGAAATAGTAATAACGATTTAAATCATACCCTGGTGGGAGACTATTCGCATATTGAATTCTACCCCAATGATCAGATTTGTGAAATCTTAGTTCAATGCCAAAAATTAATTCTCCGTTTTTATGCTTCCAACTAATCCTTGGAATCCATCCATACTGAATATTTTCAACTTGTGCACGAATTAAAGGGTTTGATGGAACAAAGCTTGTGTCATATCCACTTTCTCTTAATCTGAAATAGTCGTCATAATAAATATACCAGTAAGCATCATAATCAAAAAAGCCCTTTCCAATAACTAAAAAAAGTGCAGAGTTAAATGTAAGATTATCGTTTAATTGAAGTTCATTAAGAAGTTCGTAATGAGGTTGAAAAAAGTTTTCAATTTCCGTTGGTCTGCGAGGAACGACATAAGTAAAATTATCTGCATCTGCTCCCCAATCGGAATAATTAGCTTTCCTTAATTCTTTATCTTTAATTGTAAACTTCGGAAGCCCGGTATATGCCAATCCATCTTCAATTGGTCCGCCGAAAAAATTAACCTGCGTAGTAAAATTCTCATCATACCTAACAGCAGAAATATGGTATGAATTGAATTTCACCCAGGAATTATTCCTGTAACCGCTTGAAAGAATTTGCCCAAGCTTTGCATAAACAGAATATTTTTCATTAATCAATCCGCTTGAAAATGAAGCTGAATATTTTCTTGTATTATAACTCCCTATTGAAACTGAAAGTTCTGCTTTTGGTTTGTTGGAAAAAACTGAAGTGATAATATTAATAGAACCACCAATTGCCGGATAACCCAAAACTCCACTTCCGGCACCTCTTTGAACCTGTATCAGCTCGGTGCTTGCGAGCAAATCAGGAAAATCGAGCCAGTAAACATTATGATCTTCAGGATCGTTCTGAGGAATACCGTTGATAGAAACTGTAATTCTTCGCTGATCAAATCCCCTTATACTCAGATAGTTATAACCTATTCCGTTCCCGCCTTCGGAATAAAAAGTTGTTGAAGGTAGATAACTGAGGAATTGAGGTATATCCTGAACAGTATAATTTTCTTCAATTTCTTTTCTTCTCACTTTTTCAAAAGTAATTGGTGTAATTCCTTCTTCACCAAGGCTTGCTTCAATAAGTACAGTCTGAGCTGGAATTATTTTTGGAGTAAGTTTTATTGATAAGGTGGAATCAAAAACTTCTTTTGTAATAAAATGTTTTTGAGAATTATAACCAACATAGCTTATTACAATTTTATTCCCTGGAAAAACATTTTCTAAAATAAAACTTCCATCTTCATTAGTTGATGTTCCTTTACTCTCAGCGCCTTCTAAAACAACATTTGCTTTAGATAAAGGTTTATTTGTTTCAGAGTCAGTAACTTTCCCTCTGATTATATTCTGAGTAAATACAAAATCATTTAAAATGAAAAAAAGAATGATTAAATATTTCATTTTACCCTCCTAAATAAAAAAAGCCGTTCAAGAAACGGCTAAAAATTTTAATCATTCTTTTAGCCCGTTTCCCTACGCTGGTATTATCCAGATCAGGTTTCAGGGTTTAATCTCAGTCCCGAAAATTCGGGACACCCCTAACGGCTAATCAACAAATATTTTTAAGAACTAATATTAAAAAAAACAAATTTTATGAATTATTCAACCTTAAGTTTCTGACCTACAACTATTTTATTGTTTGTAAGTGAATTAAGACTCTTTAATTTAGCAACTGCTATGTTGTGACTTTGAGCGATTGAGTATAATGTATCACCACTTTTTACAGTATAGGTTTTCCCGGTTTTAACATCTTTATTTACTTTAGTTTCGGGAATATCATAAACTCCGGCATCGGAATAAATTTTTAAAGTTTTTCCTGCAAGTATTTTATTACTCTTCAATCCATTCCATTTTCTAACGTTAGATGTAGAAACTCTGTACTGTTCTGCAATTTGTCCGATTGTTTCGCCGGATTTTATTTTATGATAAATAACATTGGAAGAAGTTTTAGTAGTATTATCTCCTAATGATGAAGTTTTTTCATTAGTATAGATTTTAATTGTTTTACCTGCAATCAGGTTATTGGTGGTCATGTTATTCCACTTCTTAATCATTGCAGTATTAACACCAAACTTTTCAGCAAGCCCGCTTATTGTATCTCCTTTTTTAACACGATATCTAAATAGAGAGGTTTTAGTTGTTGATACATTATCATTAGAAGCATAATACGAAGGAGATTTATCGGTATATATCTTCAAATTTCTGCCGGCATAAATTTTATTCCCGGATAAATCATTCCATTCTCTTAATGCAGTAATTGAAACATTATACTTCCCGGCTATAGAGTTTAAAGTTTCACCCCTTCTTATCCTATGGTAAACAAATGCGCTTGTGTTTTTTTGGACTGTGTTCTGAGATGTGGTTGTTTTTTCTATCGGGGATTGAGTATCGAGACTTGAATAAAATTCTTTTTTATCTTCAGGAACATAGATTGTAAGGCTCTGTCCTACTATAATTGTAGTTGTATAAGAAATATTATTCCAGTTTCTAATATCACTTACCCTTGAATTAAAAATATCTGCAATACTAAGAAGACTCTCATTCTTTTTTACATGATAATTAACCGGGATCATACCTTCGGGAATAACAAAAGTATTCTCCGTTATTTTTTCAGTATTATCTACAGTTAAGTCTGTATTATCTGGGGAGGTTACAATTACAATATCTTCAGTTGTTTCTTCTTCATCAACCTGAGAATTATCTTTATTTAGTGAAAGATAGGGAGAAATATATTCTCCATTTTCATTTGCTGTTTCAGTATTTGTATTATAAGAAAAGTTTTCGCCAAGGTTAGAAACAGGAATCTTTAATTCAACACCTTTATAAAGTTTTGTTTTTGTTGAAATATTATTTGCATCAGCTAAATCCTGCTTTGTTATACCGTATTTATTAGCAATCTTTGTTAAAGTTTCACCTTTTTTTACTGTATGTACAAGATAGGTTCTTCTTGCATCATCAGGAATGTTTATTAGATTTTCTGCAAATGTATTATAGGTTCCTTTTGGAATTTTAAGGGGATAGCCACCTGAATAATTCATCGGGGTGCAAAGCTGGGTTAGTTCAGGGTTCATATCTCTCAAAGTTTCTAAATTTACATTAGCAATTCCCGAAAGCCATCCAAGATCAATAGCACCTTCTATATTGTAAACATCACATTGATAAGGAGTTTCTGAAATAATATCTGTAAAGCCATATTTTACAGGATCCATTGCTACAAGACAAACTGCTATGTATTGAGGGACATAACTTCTTGTTTCTTTTGGCAGGAACCTTCTTAATAACCAAAAATTATCATCACCACTTTTTCTCATTGCTTTTTTAACTCTGCCTTCACCTGAATTATAAGCTGCAAGAACGAGATACCAATCACCGAGAGAATTATATAAATCTCTTAAATGTTGTGCAGCTGCACGTGTTGATTTTTCAGGATTTCTTCTTTCATCATAATAAAAATCTGTCTGGAGACCATATAATCTACCGGTAGATTTAATAAACTGCCATAAACCAACCGCACTTGCCCAGGAACGAGCAACAGGATTCAATCCGCTTTCAACCATACTTAAATAAACAAGTTGTTGAGGAACACCTTCTTCTTTAAAGATTTTTGTCATCATCGGGAAGTACTTTCCTGAGCGTGAAAGCCACAGATTCATATGTTTTCTGCCTTTGCCAGTGAAATATTCTACCCATTGTTCAACATGGGAGTTAACTTCTAGCGGAACATCTGCAGGAATAATAATGGGAGAGGTTTCTTCTTTCTCATTCAATGATAATTGTAGTTCAGGCAATGTTTTGCCCATCCATTCTTCCAATGCTGCAAAGGAAACATCAACCGGAAGTTCTGTTAAACCATCTACATATGATTTATAATCTTCAATAATAGAATTTTCTAATTCAACGTAAGCTTCATTCTGATCAATTCCAGGATAGTAACTAAGATTATTAATTATTCTTAAAGCAGATTCATAATTAGTAACAATTTCAGAAGGATTTCCACTTTCCTGTTTGGATAAAGCCTGAACATACAATTGGCGGGCTTGTTCAAGCATCTCACCAACTATACCGCTTTTAGGGTATTTGTCGTTATTTTGAGTTGTGGTAGATGATTTATCATTCGAAACCTGATTGACAGAACTACATGATGTGAGAAATATTATAAAAAGAAAAACGGCAAAGTTCAGCAATAGCTTTTTTCTCATACAATCTCCGATATTTAATGAATCCTGCGGCGTCAATATAAGTTTTGGTTTTTTATTTATCAAGTAAAAAATTAAATAGTTTTAGTTAACCAATAGTTTTTCAAAGAGTTACTATAGAGGAATATTTCCGTGTTTTTTCCTTGGATTTTTATCCACTTTAGTTTCTAAAAGATTAAATGCATTAATTAATTTCAATTTAGTGTCTCCTGGTAAAATGACATCATCAATATAACCGCGTTCAGAAGCTATATATGGATTCGCAAATTTCTCTATATACTCATCAAGCTTTTTCTGCAGCTCCACTTCAGGATCTTTTGCTTTTTCAATCTCTTTCTTAAAGATAATCTCTACAGCTCCTTTAGGACCCATAACAGCAATCTCAGCAGAAGGCCAGGCATAATTAAAATCTCCCCTTATATGCTTTGAATTCATAACATCATAAGCACCACCGTAAGCTTTCCTTGTAATAACTGTAATTTTAGGAACAGTAGCTTCACAAAAAGCATAAAGAAGCTTAGAGCCATGCCTGATAATTCCATTCCATTCCTGCTCGGTTCCCGGAAGAAAACCAGGTACATCAACTAAAACAAGAAGAGGAATATTGAACGCATCACAAAAACGAACAAAGCGTGCACCTTTTACTGAAGCATTTATATCTAAAACTCCGGCTAAAATTT
>MHAF01000141.1:0-10913 GCA_001802865.1 Ignavibacteria bacterium RBG_16_34_14 | reverse complement strand
TCCTCCGATTCTTCCAAA
Organism: Ignavibacteria bacterium RBG_16_34_14; assembly: GCA_001802865.1. Taxonomy (GTDB): domain Bacteria; phylum Bacteroidota; class Ignavibacteria; order Ignavibacteriales; family Ignavibacteriaceae; genus RBG-16-34-14. The sequence goes on along the minus strand of MHAF01000141.1, from coordinate 10,895 downwards.
ACCAACAATAATGTTTTCTGCATAATGAGAATGAACTTCAAAGAAATCATTATCATCCACCAAAAGATTAATAATTTCTTTCATATCATAAGGCTTATTAGGACTATCAGGGATTATAGAATCTAGTCTTTCATCGCGTTTAATGGTATTTGTATCAAATTCATTTTTAGGTGACCTATCCATAAAATTCAATGGTAAAAAACTTATAAGTTTTCTTACACCAGAAAGAGTTTCTATTTCATTATTATATATAAAGTGTGAGACTCCGCTTTTAGATGCATGAGTTTCAGCACCACCAAGATCTTCGAAACTGACATCTTCGTGTGTGACGGTTTTTACAACATTAGGTCCCGTTACAAACATATAACTTGAATTTTTAACCATAAAAATAAAATCCGTAATTGCAGGTGAATAAACAGCACCACCTGCACAAGGTCCAAGAATAACAGAAATCTGGGGAACAACTCCGGAAGCAAGTGTATTTAACAAAAAGATATCAGCATAACCGCCAAGACTAACAACACCTTCTTGTATTCTTGCGCCGCCTGAATCATTCAGTCCTATAACGGGAATTCCGGTTTTCATTGCAAATTTCATAATTTTAACAATCTTCTCAGCATGAGCTCCTGAAAGTGAACCGCCAAACACTGTAAAATCCTGGCTGAATAAAGCAACTGGTCTTCCTTCAATTCTTGCAGTTCCTGTTACAACTCCATCACCTGCGTACCGCTGATTCTCGAGCCCAAAATCATTTGAGCGATGTTTGACAAACATATCAAGCTCTTCAAAGCTTCCTTCATCAACAAGGAGATCTATTCTTTCCCTGGCAGTCAGTTTTCCTTTATCGTGCTGGCTTTTAATTCTTTCCTTACCGCCGCCAAGCTTAGCCTCTTCTTTATTCTTAAGAAGATCCTCTATTTTCTCCTTCATTTTAAATTCCTTTCGACAACTATTATACCATAAGACTGATAATTACAAAGAATAATTTATGGTTGTAAGTGATTCCACAGCTTCAAATGTCTTTTTAATTTCATTTTTAAGCATGGTAAATTTTTCCGATTTATGATCATTTAATTGCGTTTTATCCCTTTTATCAATTCCTATTTCTTTAATTATTCTACCTGGTTTCTTACTCATCAGAATAATTTTATCGGATAGACGAATTGCTTCAAGAAGATTGGTTGTTGCCAGAATAAAATTTTGTTTTTGATGTGAAGATAATTCATTCAATAGATTATAAATTTCCTCTTTGCTCTCCTTATTTATTAGTTTAACTGAATCATCAATTAAAATGAGAGAAGGATTTAATGCTAAAGCTCTGGCTAAAGAAATTCTAAATCTGAAACCAAGACTTTTATTATGGGGGAAATGATCTTTGTAACCTGATAATCCAACAAGTTCTATTAATTGAATTAAATCATATTTTTTATTTTTAGAAAGCTTCAATCCAAACTCTATATTTTGTTTAACACTAAACCAGGGAAATGAGGCGGGTTTTTCTGGTATTAAAGGAACTATCTTTTTCTTTTCAGATCCATCAAAATAGACCTTGCCACCAGTAGGCTCTGTTAAACCGGAAATGATTTTTAATAAAGTTGATTTGCCGGAACCAAATGGTGCAAGTATTGTGGTTATTGTTCCGGTTTCAGAAGAAGGAATTTCAAAGCTGATATCTTCAAGAACATTAAAATTCATACCAGTTTCTGATGAATAGGTTTTATTAATTGATTCTAATTTAAGCAGGCTGTTTTGACTCAATTCAACTCCAGAAAACAAATTTGTTCCTGATATATTTTAAAACTAAAGTTCCGATGTAAACAGATAAACCGGTTATAAGAAAAACTGAAAAGATTGCTGAAAGGTCTTTATAATCCAAAGCTTGTCTGAATATCACACCTAAACCTAAACCGCCTTTTATAAATTCAAATACAATTAGCATTGACCAAAGATAGAAATGCATGTTAAAAAGATGTTCCATAAGTTTTGGCTGAACATTTTTCCAGATTACAAGCCTGATCATTTTATTTTCACTTAAGCCAAGAGATTGAGCTGAAAGGACATATTCTTCATTCACATTTTCAGATTCATTCTGAAATTTTATCATTATTGAAGTGAAAGCAGTTGCAAATGCAAAAATAAATTCAACAAACTCCGATTTGGGAAACCAGAATATTAAAAGTAATCCTATAATAATTCCCGGCAGGAATTCAGAAAACCATTCAAGAGAGTTAATAAAAAGAGAAATAAAATTATTTTTTTCTACTAAATAGGAAGATAGAATCTTTACTGAGAAAAAAGTAAGAATTAAGGAGATATAAATAACGCTTATAGTTGATAAGTAATTTGCCGGTAAATCGTAATCAGTCCACAAGTCTGGAAAAGATTCTATTACAATTGAAGGTTTTGGAAGAACCTGATTAACAGGAAGTAAAAACTCAAATAATAAAATCCAAAGAACTAAGTAAGTAAAAAGAAAATAATAAATTTTCCTGAGATAACTTTTTCTGATATTCATTAAATATTAATCTCAATAAGATATGGGAATATATCTATTGAAAGTAATTATATCAATTTAAAAGAATATATAAAGATTGAAAGATTAAGAAAGATTTAAAGATTAAAAGATTGATTGAAAGAATTCGATTTTTTCAAAAGACAAACACCAATTTTGTAATCTTGTAATTTTTTAATAAAATAATCACCACATATTCATCTCAGCAAGAAAAGGATTATATTTTTTTTCTTCACCAATTGTGCTTTCATCTCCATGTCCTGAATAAATTACAGTTTCATCTGGAAGAGATAACAGTTTTGTTTTTATAGATTGAAGAAGAGTATCATAATTTCCACCCCACAGATCTGCTCTTCCAACACTACTCTGAAAAAGGACATCACCTGTTAGACAAATTTTATCTTCAGGAAAATAAATACAATATTCTCCGGGCGTATGACCTGGAGTGAAAAGAAATACTGGTTCGGTTTTTCCAAGTTTTAATTTTAAATCTTCAGATATATAATGATCTGGTAAAGGAGGATTAATTTTTAGCTCCATTCCCAAAAATTCAATTTGTTTATCGAATTGTTCAATTAAAGGGAGATCATTTTCGGGAGCGTAATAAGGAACTTTATAATTTTCTTTAACAAACCTGCAACCAAAAATATGATCAATGTGACAGTGAGTATTAACTAGATATCTTACAACCAGCTTGTTAGATGAGATAAAACCTTCAAGCTCTTTTTCTTCATAAGAATCATAGCATCCTGGATCAACTATCATAGTTTCTTTTGATGATTCATCCCAAATCAGATAAGTATTCTCTAAAAATGAACTGAAAGTGAATTTTTTAACTTTAATCATTTTTGATTTAATATAAATAAATTAATAAATGTGCCGTCTCAAAAATCTGATTTTAATGTCATTCCCGTGAAAAAGAGAATCCAGAAACTTTTAAAACGAAATAGATTCCCACTTTCGTGGGAATGACAACTTGGTAAGAGACAACCTCGATTTTAGCGAAACTGAAATCAAGGAGATATATATTTAATAAAATTCTTTTTTATTCTTGAATAAAGTTTCTTAGAATAATTATTAAAATTGTCTTTAGTTTCTTCAACTGAATCACCGCCAAACTTCATAATAAAAAATTCTGCCAAAGTCCATGCAAGCATTGCTTCTCCAATAACAGCACAAGCAGGAACTGCAACAAAATCACTTCTTTCTCTTCTTGCATCAACTTTCTTCATCGTCTTTAAATCAACACTTTCAATCGGGCTCATCAAAGTAGAGATCGGTTTCATCGCTCCTCTTACGATTATAGGAAGTCCTGTTGAAATGCCGCCTTCAATTCCACCTGAGCGATTAGTCTTTCTCGTAAGTATTCCATTCTTAAAAATAATTTCATCGTGAGATTCTGAGCCGAATTTTTCTGCGGATTCAAATCCGGTTCCAATTGAAACAGCTTTAACAGCATTGATAGATATAATTGACTGAGCTATTTCTGCATCAAGCTTTTTATCATAATGAACGAATGTACCTAAACCAACGGGAACACCTGTTGCAATAATATAAAAAGTTCCGCCAAGTGTATCTCCTTTCTTCTTTGCAATTTTTATCTTTTCAATAATTTTCGTTTCATGTTTAGCATCAAGAACTCTAACATTGCTTTTATCTGCTCGTACAGATAAGCTCCGGGCTTCAAAATTTTTGGGAAGACTGTTACTGAAAAGTTTATCGGCAAAATTATTTTCAGGGTATATTCCACCAATGCTTTCTACAAAACTGCCAATGGATATTCCAAACTGTGCAAGAAAAATTCTTGCTATTGATGCAGCAGCAACTCTTGCAGCAGTTTCTCTTGCACTCGATCTTTCAATTGAATTTCTTATATCATCAAAATTATATTTTGATATTCCAACCAAATCTGCATGACCGGGACGTGGAATAGTAATCTTTTCAATTTCTGTAGTCTTTCTTTCAACTCTCATTTTATTGGCCCAATTTTCCCAATCTTTATTCCTGATTAACATTGAAATAGGTGAGCCAAGAGTTTTACCAAACCTTATACCTGAAAGAATATCTGCTGTGTCAGATTCAATTTTCATTCTTAATCCCCTGCCATAACCTAACTGCCTTCTTTTTAATTGAAGATTAATATCATCAATATTAATTTTAAGATTGGAAGGAAAGCCCTCCACAATTGTAGTTAATGCTTTTCCGTGAGATTCACCGGCTGTAAGAAATCTTATCATAAAGTTTGTTTTTTACTTTGATAGTAAACTGACCGAGTCAATTATTTCACAGTCAAATTAAATAAGAATCAAAATTGAGTTTTGAGTGTCTTCAGAGAAATTTTTTATTTCAAGAAATTTATTTTTTAAAATTTTTTCAATCTCATTTGTTGAACAATTTCCTTTTTTTATCCAGATTGTTTTAGGAGGGAATCCTTTTATAACTGCTTTTTCATTGAAATCTGAATCTTTAGTAACGATAATGAAAGAATTATTCTTAGCAAATTCCCATAAATCATCATCATTATCTTTTTCTAATCCTAATTTTTTTACATGAATTACCTCAGGAAATATATTCTTAAGCTTATCACACAATTTATAGGAAAGATTCTGGTCAAGTAATAGCTTCATACTTATTGAGTAAGTGATTTTCTCTCTCTATCGGCAGCGTAACTAAGGCAGGCAAGAATATCTTCTTTAGTTAATTCAGGAAAGTCTTCTAATATCTTATCTATAGTCATGCCAGAAGCAAGATAATCGAGAACATCATAAACAGTTATTCTCATATGTCTGATGCAGGGTTTACCGCTTCGTTTTCCAACTTCAAAAGTTATTATATTTTTATAATTCATCGTAAAACCTGTTATTGATAGATAAAACATACTTTCGAACAGATTAAAATTCAAGTTATCAAAAAACTAAGCTATAATTTAAAACAAAAACGCCCGAAACAGATCGGGCGTTTTTAAGAAATTATTTTCTGAAATTCTTATTCAGGAATCTCAATACCTCTGAATTGGTTAACTCCCTCAGCATCCTGAAGTTTTAATAAAACTGCTGAACCTTTCTTCTGTTCAAAAACTCTTTTAAGATCTTCAATATTTTCGATCTTCTTCTTATCAGCTTCAACAATTAATAAACCTTGTGCAAGTCTTTGATCAAAAGCTCTGCCGTAAGGTTTTACATCTGTTATCAGCACACCTTCACTGGTATTGTATTTATCTTTCTCTTTACTTGAAAGATTTCTTACACTTAAACCGATTTCATCAAATGTTGCAGACATTGTTGAGTTTTCTTTAGTGTCCTTTTCTGATTTATCAACAACAGGCTCTGTTTTGGTTTGATTATCCCTGGCATGAAGTTTTACTGTTCTTTGAATTTCTTTTCCATCTCGGAAAATTATCAAAGTAACCTCGGTACCTGCTGATTTAGTTGCGACATAACTTTGAAGCTGATTAGCCTGGTTAACTTCTTTACCATCTATTTTGAGAATAACATCACCAACCTTTATATCTGCATTTTCAGCAGCGCCACCTTTAACAAGATCCTGAACAATTATTCCTCTTGGTTTATCCATTCCAAGAGATTTTGCCATAGCATCATCAACTTCCTCAATCAAAACACCAATATAACCTCTGCTAACCGAGCCATTAGCAATAAGATCTTTTGCAACTGCTTTGGCAAGATTAATTGGAATAGCAAAACCATAACCTATGTATGTTCCGGTTCCTCTCGTTGCTATTGCAGAGTTAATCCCAACAACTGCACCTGAAAGATCAACCATAGCACCACCACTATTACCCGGATTAATAACTGCATCTGTCTGGATAAAATTTTCCACTCCATAGCTATCGTGGATAAGATTTAACTGACCTCTGCCAATTGCACTAACAATTCCTGCAGTTACAGTGGAAGTAAGAGAAAGAGGGTTTCCTATAGCCATTACCCACTGTCCTACTTTTAATTGGTCCGAATCACCTAAATAAGCTGTCGGCAGGTTATCAGCTTCTATTTTGATTACTGCAAGATCTGTCAATGGATCAGTTCCGATAACTTTAGCGCTGAAATTACGTTTATCATAAAGACCAACATCAACGCGGCTTGCATTTTCAACTACATGGTTATTTGTAATTATATATCCATCCTCTGAAATAATAATTCCACTGCCACTGCCTCTCTGTTCCTGAGGCATATCTTTGAATGGGAAAAAGAAAAATTCTTCGTGGGGTGATTCTCTTTCAGACACAACCGATATCTGAACAATTGCCGGTGTAACTTTCTCGGCAACTTCAATAAATGCTTTACTGAATGCTGTAGCATCAGCATCAAGATTGACCGGTGGTTCACTCGCACCAAGGTGTATATCAGCAAGATTTGGTCTTATTAATCCAAATCCTGAGATTAATACTGCTCCGAATAACACTCCGATAAGGATCAATACAAACGCTCCATATAATCCTTTCCTGGATTTCATTTTTTATCCTCCTTTATATTTTAAATTTTTATATCCTCTGCAAAATTGCATTTGTAAAGATTGAATGTAATAAAAACCTCTATTTAATTGTGTGAAATGAAATAATCCCTTTGAAATCGGGAATGTGAAATTTAAGATGTCTTTCCATAAAAATTATTGCCCTGTCAGCAGTAAAACTCATAAATGAATCTGTGTTTTTATTTTGTTTTAGACATATCAGATAGTTAAAAAGTTCCTGGGATAATTTAAAGTCAATTCTAAAGTTACCTAAACAACGGCTGCAAAAAATACCCAATTCAAAATTATATCCCAAAGAATCGCCATTCATCAAATTATTTTGACAAGATTTACACTTGTTTAGTTGAATCTCATAACCAATGTCTTTTAAAAAGAATAGAAAAAATCTTCCAAATGTTATTTTTGAACTTTCATTAGATGAATCCATTAAAAATAAGATTCTTATAAGACCATTAAATAGTCTGATGTTGGTTTCATTCTCCGGAGTAAGCTTTTTAATTAGCTCCAGGATTGCCAGGGAATATTTTAATTTATCAAGACCTTCTTTTATACGGGGGAAATGAGATATTAAATCAGCACTGGAAAGAAGCTGCAGTTCTCTGGAATCTTTTTTATAAATAATGATTTGAAGATGATTCAGAGGTTCAGCGATAAAACCTTTTTTTGATTTTGGGCTTCTTGCACCTTTATGAATAACAGATATTCTGCCAAAATCTTTTGTATATAGAGAAAGAATATTACTTGAATCCCGGTAATCCATTTTACTAAGAACAACAGCCTCAGTTTTTATTATTTCACTCATTTATAAAATTATAAGGAAAGAAATAAACATCCTTTTCAGTTATAATACCGGTAATAAGATATGCAGGAGTTACATCAAAAGCAGGTGAATAAACATCATAATCATCAGGAGCTATTTTTTGATCATTCATTGTAGTTAATTCATTTTTATTTCTGAACTCAATTTTAATATCGTCACCTTTTATAGTTTTTTTATCTATTGTTGTTGATGGTGCGGCTACATAAAAAGGAATATTATGATAGTTTGCACTGACTGCAAGATTATAAGTACCAATTTTATTTGCAGTATCACCATTTAACGCAATCCTGTCTGCGCCAACAACAACAAAATCAATTTTGCTCTTCTGCATTAAAGTTGCCGCTGAAGAATCACTCTGAATTTTAAAAGGAATACCGTTTTTTTTAAGTTCAAAAGAGGTTAACCTTAAACCCTGGAGTAATGGTCTTGTTTCGTCTGCATAAACGAATTCCACCAGACCTTTTTCAAATCCGGTTTTGATTACATTAAAAGCTGTTCCATCACCACCTGTTGCAAGTTTGCCTGTATTACAATGCGTAAGAATAGTAGATTTATGTTTGAAAATCCTCAAACCATTTTCACCAATCTTTCTGCATTTTTCTATGTCATCAGCGTGAATTTCTTTTGCACGGTTGAGAAGAACTTTATAAATATTATCTGAATTTTTATTCGCCTCAAAAACTTTTTTCATCTCATCAATCGCCCAAAAAAGATTAACAGCAGTAGGCCTGGTTCTTGCCAATCTTTCCACAGCTTTATAAAAAGCTTTTTCAGAATATTTTTTGGGTATATCTTTTAAAGAAAGAGCCAAAGCATAAGCAGCACAAATTCCAATTAATGGTGCACCTCTTACTTCAAGCTTTTCAATAGCTTCTGCAATCTGCTTATAACTTTCTGTTTCAATATAGATTTCGCTAAGGGGTAGTTTGGTTTGATCGAGAAAAACAAATTTGCCGTTTATAAAATCTAAAGAAAAGTAGTTACTCTTTTTCATTAAATCTTGAAAGGTTCATAAATTCTCTGAATCTATCCTGAATTCTTAAGTAAGAAAGATTTTCCAATCCTTTTGTACTGAATTTCTCAACACAGAAAGAAGCCATTGCACTTCCATAAATTACAGCACACTTAAGGTTCTCTGCACTAACATCCTGAGTGCGATGAAGGTAACCCGTAAAGCCTCCTGCAAAAGAATCGCCGGCACCTGTTGGATCATAAATCATTTCCATTGGATAAGCAGGTGCGGAGAAAACAATATCATGTGTAAAAAGCAAAGCCCCATGTTCTCCTTTTTTTATAATAAGAATTTCTGGTCCCATATTTCTTATTGCTTTGGCAGATTTAACAAGATTAGGTTCCTGCGCAAGAAGTCTTGCTTCACTATCATTAATTATTAAAACATTAACTTTCTTAAGAAGTTTTATAAGATCGTCTTTTTTTCTTTCAATCCAGTAATTCATAGTATCGCATACGGTAAAATGAGAATCAGTCATTTGATCAAGAACTTTCATTTGTAAAACAGGATCAATATTGCCAAGACAAACAAATTTAGATTTTCTGAATCTCTCAGGAATTACAGGATTAAAATTTTCGAATACATTAAGTTCAGTAAACAGAGTATCCCGAACATTCAAATCATAATGATATTTGCCGGACCAACGAAATGTTTTTCCTCCTTCAATAATCTGGAGACCTTCGAGGTTTATGTTATGAGCTTCCATAAGATTTATATATTTATTTGGGAAATCACTCCCTACAATGCCAACAAGATTTATTGGAGCACTGAAATAGCTTGCTGAAAGTGAAATATATGTAGCTGAACCGCCAAGAGCATCTTCAACTTTATCGAAAGGAGTAGAAACAGTATCTAATCCTAAAGAACCTACAACAAGTAAACTCAAGATTTCTCCCTGTAATGAAGTTAATAATTGTACTGTTAAAATATAGAATTAACCTGAAAAAGTTAAATCACTCTTTAGATATAGGGTATAAAGGTATAAGAAAATATTTTTAACCCTTATACCATATACCTTTATACCTTATACCGGCTTCAACTCCACAAAATTCCAGAAAGAAATTTCTTTTAAGCAATATTCTGTAATGATATCTACCGATTTTCTCTGCCCGGGCCAGGCAAGAAGTTTTTTTGCTTCATTTGGTTTGAACCACCCAAATTCACAATGCTCTTTGCAAATTATGATTTTAGAATCAGGCTCAACTTCTGCTGCAAAGACTGGAAGAAGCGAGATATAGTTTTTCTCATGGGAATAAAATGTATTAACATTTGGCACAACCCAGAATCTTTTTGGCTTTAATCCTGTTTCCTCTTTAATCTCACGTAAAGCAGTATTATAAGCTTTCTCACCTTTTCTGATCTTGCCTGTAACCATTTGCCAGAAACCGGGATAAATTTCTTTCTCATTTCTTTTAAGAAGAAGAAACTCAATCCCGTTTTTCCTCTTACAGAAGATGTGGGCTTCGATCATGTTTGATATTATTTTCATCTTGGTTTAAAATAAAAAACCCGGCTCCAAATTGAAACCGGGCTTAGCTTTAAATACTGGTTTGAAATTTTATTTAAGCAATATCATCTGCTTTGATTGGCTGAAAAGAATTCTATCTCCACTTAAAGCAGTTATTCTGTAAACATAAACACCACTGCTAAGAGAAGAAGCATCAAAAGTTGTTTCATATAATCCGGCAGGTTTTATTTCGTTAACCAATTCGGCTACCTCAGTCCCAAGCATATCATAAATCTTTATGGAAACTTTTGAATCTTCCTGTAAAACATAAGATATTTTTGTTGTTGGATTAAAAGGGTTCGGATAATTTTGTGAAAGAGAATAATCAATTATATCTTTTGTTGGAGCTTTAATTTTATTAGAACCTTCTGCCCGACAAGACACTTCATTACTATACTCGGACAAATGATTTCCCATATCTTTAGCTCTAACTTTATAGTATAATACAAAGTCCCCAACCGGATTTGTATATAAATATTCAGTATCGATAAAGTATGGGTTTGTTGTTGTACCAATTAAATACCAATTATTATTGATTTGTGGTACCTTTCTCCAA
>MHAF01000140.1:11276-21364 GCA_001802865.1 Ignavibacteria bacterium RBG_16_34_14 | reverse complement strand
AAAAATAAACTCCGCTGCTAAATTCTGAACCATCAAATGAAATATCATAATTTCCAGGTTGCTTTACCTCATTTATCAAAGTCATTACTTCTCTTCCGAGAATATCATAAACCTTTAATGTAATAAATCCCCCTGCTTCGCTTTCCCCCTTTAATAAAGGGGGACTAATGGGGATTCCATATTTTATTTTTGTTATTGGGTTAAATGGATTAGGAAAATTTTGAGATAAAGAGAATTCATTTGGGACAGAATTAAAGTTTACTTCAATAACATCTGAATATTTAAATGAACCATCAAAATCAACTTGTTTCAATCTATATGATATTATTCCTGGAGAGAAATTACCTAAATCATCAAGGAATGAGTATGATTGTGTTTGGGTAGTAGTGCCACGTCCTTCAACAAAACCTATTGTAATCCAATCTTCATCTGTTTTTCTCTTAACCTCGAAACCTAAATTGTTTGTTTCAGTTGCAGTACTCCAATTTAAACTAACTGTGTTTCCATTAAGTTTAGCTGTAAAGTTTGTTAATTCTACAGGAATGCCGCCATTAGTTGTATTAAGAATTATTCCTGCTTCACCTACAGCAAATCCATTATCAAGATCGATAAAATATACGTTATTTAATTTAAGTGATGTTCCGCTTTGCTGCTGCTGCCAGCTATCACCTGCATTATTAGTTTTTAGAATAGTTCCGGCATCTCCAACAACATACCCTATTAGGCTCGCATTACTAATCGGGAAATCAATTCCCCAAAGAGGATTATTAAATAAAGTTGTTATCCAATTATTACCGTTATCAGTAGTTTTAGATATCGCACCTCTTCCATCCCAAACGCTCGCACTTACATAACCTGTAAGTTGATCTGTAAAGTCAACGCCTGTGGCCCTTCCTTCATTGCTATTTAAATAGAACGAATTAAAGTCCCAGGTTTGACCAGAATCAGTAGTCTTTCCAAGAAGAGGTTGAAATATAGAATTCTCTCCTGCCACAAAACCAATCTGAGGGCTGAGCATTGAAGCACCCCAAAAGCCTCCACCGAAGAAACCTGTTTGTGCTATATTCCAGGATACTCCGCCATTTGTGGAACTAAGAATAGTTTGTGAAGACCCGCCTATAATTCCATTCATTCCGTTGAAAGAAACAGAATATAAATTATCAGTTACACCAGAAGCTATAATATTCCATGTAGAACCTCCATCTGTTGTTCTTAAAATTAATCCACCATTTCCAACAATAGTTCCTTCATTTGGACTAATAAAAGATACATCGTTAAAATCTTCACCTGGATTTAAAATAGATGGACTCCAGTTTATTCCTCCATCTGTGGTTTTTACAAATGTACCGGAATTACCAACAACGAATCCATAATTTGTATTTAGAATAAAAACGGAATTCAAATCATTTGTAACTCCGGAGAACTGCTGGAACCATTGAGAATAAGAAAGGTTGGTTAATATTAAAATAACTAATGGTATAATTTTTCTAAACATAAACTCCTCTTGAAATATTATCAATTTTAAAACAATGCTTTGATAAATTTAATAATTAATTTCAAATATGTTTATGTTAATTACACCAATGGTTAAACAAAATTATTGTAGTGTAAATAGGGGGGATAAAAATCACTTTATGGACGATAACTATCTACGGCTTCCTTAACATCTTTATGGACCTCAAATACTTTTACCATTCCTGTTAATTCCAGAACGGACTGTACCTCGGAATGATTGGTTATGATTTTAAGTGAACCTTCTTTTTGATTAATTGCTTTTAAGGCAGTAACCAGAGCACTGATAAATGTTGAATCAATAAACTCACATTCACTAAGATCAACAATCATATCAAAATGGTTTTCTTCAATATCTTTCATAAGGAATTTTTTAAACTGTTCAGCATGGTCTTTTGTTGCACGTGAGAGATGAACATGCTCAACAAGTATTCCGTTTATTTTTTCCTGTGAAAAATTCATATAAACATCCTAAGAAAATTCATAGGGGGGTAAATATATTGATTATTCAGATAAAAGATGCAATATTTTTTTGAATTGCAGTAATGATTCCGGGTTAGCCAAAACATCTTTATTTTCAACCTTTTCATCGTGTATCAATCTTGTAACTGCTACTTCAACTTTCTTGCCATTTAAAGTCCTGGGTATATCTTCAACTTGAATTATCTTATTTGGGACGTGTTTTGACGAAGCAGAACTGCGAATATTTGTTTGGATCCTTCTTATTAAATCATCATTTAGAGTATGATTTATATTCATAACTACGAATAATATTATCCTTATATCATTTCCCCACCTTTGCCCAACAACTAAACTATCAGCGATTTCTTCCATTGATTCAACGATGTTGTAGATCTCTGCCGTACCAATTCTTACTCCTCCGGGGTTCAAAGTTGCATCCGATCTGCCAAAAACTACCACTCCACCATTTTTTGTAATCTTTATAAAATCACCATGTTTCCATATTCCTGGATAATCATCAAAATATGCTGCCTTATATTTTTTTCCATCAGGATCATTCCAGAAAAAGATGGGCATTGAAGGAAATGGTGCAGTACAAACAAGTTCTCCTTTTTTTTCAATAACAGATTTACCCTTTTCATCAAATGCTTCTACCTTCATCCCCAAACCTCTGCATTGTATTTCACCGGGATAAACAGCAAGCATAGGATTTCCAAGCATAAAACATGAAATTATATCAGTGCCTCCTGAGATAGATGAAAGCTGCAAATCTTTTTTAACATTTTTGTAAATCCATTCAAAATTTTCTTTAGTAAGTGGTGAACCTGTAGATAAAATTGTTCTTAACGATGAAAGATCAAATTCTTTTAAAGGATTAATTTTTGAATCTTCAGATATCTTAATAAACTTTGGACTTGTTCCAAAAACTGAAATCTTTTCTTCATCTATTTTCTTCCAAAGAGTATTTACGCTTGTATAAACAGGACTTCCATCGTATAAAAATATTGTTGCTCCCACCATTAACGAACTTACAAGCCAGTTCCACATCATCCAACTGCAGGTTGTATAATAGGTAATTGTCTCTTCCCTTGTAAGATTTGAATGAAGGGATAATTCTTTAAAATGTTGTAATAAAGTTCCTCCAGCACCATGAACAATACATTTTGGAACACCTGTAGTTCCGGAAGAATACATTATATAGACAGGATGATCAAAAGGTAACTGTTTAAACTCTATACTGCTGGAACTATTCTGAATTAATTCATTAAAATATAAATAGTTCCTGCTTTTGCTTCGATTAATTTCTCCCCTATTAAAATCATTGAATCTTGGAATTAAAACTACTTTCTTAATTGATTGTACCTTCTCTACTATTTTTTTAATTTTTTCTCTACAATCAATAATCTTTCCATTATAGGAATATTCTTCAGCAACAAAAAGTATTTTGGGCTCTATTTGTCCGAATCTATCTAATACACTTTGAAACCCAAAATCAGGGGAGCATGAAGACCATACAGCTCCCATACTAGTTGCAGCAAGCATTGCTATTATAGACTCAGGAGTATTGGAGACAAATCCCGCAACTCTGTCTCCTTCTTTGATGCCAAATTCTTTAAGAGAAGAGGAACATTTAGCAACCAATTCATATAGTTTTGAATAAGATATTTTTATCGTTGGAGATTGTTCTCGAGAACTGATAATTGCAATTTTATTATCCCGGTACCTTAAAAGGTTTTCAGCAAAATTTAATTTACTTCCTTCAAACCATTTAGCTCCCGGCATTACAGGATTTGTTAATACCGTTTTATATTTTTGAGAGTATTTTATTTTGGAGAACTTCCAGATTGATTCCCAAAATTGTTCTATATCTGTAATTGACCATTGATAAAGTTCATTATAATTATCAAACTTTTTATTAATTAATGATTCTGCATATTGCAGATACTTGAACATGTTTGAGGATTTGATTCGCTCTTCTGAAGGGCTCCAGATTGGATGTTTCATTTAATCTTGATGATACTATAAAAATTTTCCTGCATATAAAGCTGTTTTCCAGGCAAAATCAATATCATTTGCTTCCAGAGCACTTTTAGCTGTCATCTCAAGATATATTTTAAGTTTTGCTTGTACGTTTGTGAGATGATTTCCTTTTTCCATATCTAGAACTGACTTCAGCATATAACGGAAATTATTATGTCTTTCATACCTGAAAAAGGCTTCCTCCCCAAGTTCATAATTTTCAAATTTAATATCTCTTATTTCGTTAATGAATTTATCAACTTCATTTTCATCAGGAAGATTTTCAATATTACCAAACTTACCAAGATTATTTGCTGAATAAATGTGAGACTTTTTCATAAAACCCGGAAGTTTATCATAACCAATTCCCTTTTTCAAAACAGGTTTTTCAACTTCAAAGATTGCTTGTCCACTTGCACGGCAATAAAAATTTGCTGACATTCTTGAAACAAGATCAATCAGATCAGGGTGTATAACTCCATTTTTAAAAATATCTTCCACAACATGAAATTTTAAAACTTCACAAATAAAAATATTTGCCGAGCCGCCTCCCTCCCCATAACTCAAAATATCACGAACCTTACACTCCATCTGGAATGGTGATTCTTTTACTCTCTTAGGTTTAACAATATCAGAATCAATCGGAGTTAAGCCGCTCTTCTCAAATTCATTTACTTCAGGTGGATATTCTGTCGAAGCAAGACTAATCTGCTCGACCATATTATAAGTAACTGATTGTACAACGCATTCTTTTGTTTTTATTAGATTATTATACGTGTCTTTAAGGGATGCATCTTTTCCTCTTCTTGCGGGAGAAAATGCAATGATGGGAGGATTTGAACCAAATGCATTGAAAAAAGAAAATGGTGTAAGATTAGGAATTCCATCTTCCGATAACGATGATACTAAAGCTATGGGACGGGGCGCAATTCCCCCAAGCATTATTTTGTGAACTTGTGGTTGAGGAAGATCCTTTGGTTTGAAATGAAGCATATCAGTGTTTCTTTCTGACTAAGATTGAATAATCTTTTTCCTTTTTAACAATTCTGTTTTTAAGTTTTCCTAAAGCTTCGATTTCAAGTTCTATTGTGTCCCCATCTTGCAGCCAAACCTGAGTGAATTCCTCCCCTCTTTGTTTTGCTTCGAGTGCCCGGGTTCCGTTCAATTCCAAATAACAACCAGTCCCAACTGTACCAGAACCTATTACATCTCCGGGTAAAAGTTCTACACCGTAAGAAGCTCTTTCTATTATTTCTGCGAAAGTCCAGTTCATATCTTTCAGATTTCCGGATGATATTTGTTTTCCGTTATGAAAAGCTTTCATTTCCAGGTCAAATTTATTCCCATTTGGAGTTTTTATTTTGAATTGTTCCAACTCATCTGTAGTTACTAAATATGGGCCAAATGTAGTTGCAAAATCTTTTCCTTTTGCAGGACCAAGATTTAATTTCATCTCTTCCATTTGAAGAGTGCGCGCCGATAAATCATTCATTATCATATACCCGGCAATATAATCATCGGCATCCTTGGCTTCGATGTTTATTCCATTTTTTCCAATTACAATTGCACACTCAAGTTCAAAATCAAGTTTCTGCAGATGATCTGCTTCAACAAACACATCACCTTCACCAAAAACAGCATTATGATTTGTAAAATAAAAAACAGGAAATTGATCAAACTCAGGAATCATTTCTACTCCCCGGTTTCTTCTTGCAGTTGCAACATGCTGCCTGAATGCATAACCATCGCGGCAAGATGTTGGTTTTGGAACGGGTGAAAGAAGTTTTACGTCTTTTATCCTGAAATCTTCTTTTACTTTTCCCTTTTTAATTGTCTCTTCAACTTTTTTAGTAAGTGCAAAATTAGATTCCCAAGTTTTTAAGAATCTTTTCATTCTTGCCGGAAGTTCAATATCAATTGATTCTGCAGCCGTGAACAAATCATAAATCTTTCCATTAACTTCAATCCCAATTTGATCTTTTTGTTTTTTTAAAAAGGATACAAAACGCATAATTTTATTTTATGAAACGAATATTAATTGTTTACAGAAATTTTATGCTTTTCAAGTAATGCATAGTAGATTTCACTAATCACTTCCAAAGCAAAATCAGTTTCTTCCATTGTACCAGAATTGATTCTAATACCATTAGGAATTCCAAAAGATTTAACGTGTCTTAATATCAGTCCCTTGTTTAAACATTCCACATTAAGATCAAATGCAAACTCCTCCGAAGGAAAAATTAACAGAAGAAAATTAGCTGCAGTTGAAACATGTTCAATTCCAAGTTCATTAAATTTTTGAATCATCTTTGCAAGAGACTTTCTGTTTAACTCAACAGTCCTTTTAAGGAATTCATCATCTTCAAATGCTGCTATTGCAGCTTCCTGTGCCAGATGATTTGGTTCAAAAGGAAGTTTAATTTTATAAAGCTCTTTAATCAAATTCTCAGGTCCAAATGCAAAACCAATCCTTAATCCCGCCAGACCATAAGATTTTGATAAAGTTCTGAGAATAATCAGATTATCTTTTTCATACTCTAAGCCATTAGGGTAATCAGGATATGATTCAGCATAAACTGTATATGCTTCATCAAGAACTACTAAAACACTTCCAGGGACTCTTGAAAGGAAAGAATCAAATTCATTTTTTGTGAACATTGTTCCTGTAGGATTATTTGGATTAGCCAAATAAATAATTTTAGTTTTTAAAGTTATGTTGTTAGCAATTCCATCAAGATCGAAATGATAATACTTTAATGGAACCTCAATAGAATTAAATCCATACTTGTGTACGTTAACATACCATCCTATAAAAGTTCCCTTCGAAGTGAGGAGTTCATCATCTTTCTCTGAAAAAGTACTAATGATATATTGAAGCAGCGAATCTGAACCACTACTGGTAACAATCTCTGACGGCTTTTTATTATACTTATTTGCAATTGTATTTACCAGCTTATATGCAGAAGGATTTGTATAACGATGAAGTTCACTTAAACTTTTTTTTATAGCTTCAACAGCTTTTGGTGATGGTCCAAGAGGATTCTCATTTGAAGCAAGCTTTACAATTTTAGATAATTTTTTTTCCCTGGCTAATTCATCAATTGGTTTGCCTGCTTTGTATGGCTGAAGGTTCTGAATATGTTTAGGAATTTTAATCATCTTAATAATTCTTTATAATATATTCGTATATGTTTTTAGAAATATGAACAGATCTATCAGCATCATCCTTGGTTGGTTCTCCTGTTGGAAGAAGACCTACATCAGGTGGATAGCGGCTTTCAATATAAATTGTTGATATAAATTCCATATCTGATTTTTCCATGGGAATATTAAAATTTAATAGAGATAGAGGATAAGTAATGTTATGTGTCCTTGGTATTTTTATTTTTTTCTCAAAGAGTGCTGCTTTAATAAGTTTTTCAGCTAATTGTTGGGAATGAAAGCAAATAGTTCTATATAAATTAGAACTAACCAAAAGCTCAAGTGTTTCAAAATCTTCCCGGGCAAAGATGAGCCAGGGATTATCTTTTTTCATAAACAACCACGCCTTCGTCCAATATTTCCTTTAAAAATTCCGATTTCATCTTTTTCAAATATTCAATTTCTTCCGGCGTTAATATTAATAAATCTATCGGAACCTTAAGATAAATTCCTTCTAATGCCTCCTCTCTTCTGTTTAATCGTCTTGTCTTAGTATCCTTTATAATAAGAAAATCATAATCACTATCTTCCTTTGAATTACTTTTTACCCTTGAACCAAATAATATAACTTTCTCAGGGTCATAATTTTTGATTATTTGATCTATTTCATTCATATTAATTTTCCAGCCAGGAATGATGATAATCTTCAACCATTGTTTCCTGTACATTCTTAGTTACTTTTAATGATGTGAATGTATCAATCATAATTGCATACTCATCAGTTTCTTTTTTGCCGATTGAAGCTTCTGTTTTTCCCGGCTGCGGACCATGTGGAATTCCCATTGGATGTAATGTTATAGAACCTTCCTGAACACCCGAACGTGACATAAAATCTCCATACACGTAATATAAAACCTCATCACTATCAACATTTGAATGATAATATGGAGCTGGAATTGCGTCTGGATGGAAATCAAAAAGTCTCGGTACAAAATTGCACACAACGAAATGCTCAGTTGTAAAAAGCAAATGAATAGGAGGTGGAAGATGAATCTTTCCTACTTTAGGTGCATACTCTTTAATATTAAAAGTATATGGATATAAATATCCATCCCATCCAACAACATCAAACGGATGATGTGGAAGTTCATATTCAAAAGTTCTGTTGGAAACTTTCAGAATTAATTTGAAAGAACCGAGTTGATCTATCGGTTCCATAAACTGCGGAACTTTAAAGTCTCTTTCATAATATGGAGCATCTTCTTTTAGCTGTCCATACTCATTCCTGAAATGCCTTGGTATTTCAAATGGTGTATCAGACTCAACTATGAATATTTTTGCATCATTATAATTTCTGAATTTCATCTGGTAAGTTGTTCCTTTTGGAACCATTATATAATCCCATTGCTCAAAAGGAAGCCTTCCATATTCAGATAGAAAATCTCCTTCGCCACGATGAACGAAAATCATTTCATGATGATAACTGTTCCTGTAAAATATTTCCGAATCTTCTGTAGGATGAGCTGTACTGATAACGCAATGGTCATTTTTCAGAAATTCATTTCTTGCAGAGAAGAAATCTCCGTTTGTTTGTTTGCTATCAGTTTTGAAATGATAATACTGTAAAGGTGCATCAGGCCATTCATTTGAATTATTTTGAGCTAATTCTCCAATACTATCAACCTGGGGAGGCATATACATATGATACTTGTTGGAATATATTCCTGAAAAACCTTGTGTACTGAAAAGTTCTTCTCTATAAAGCGATTTGCCGTCATCTTTATAAAAAGTTGTATGTCTTTTAGGAGGAACTTTTCCAACCCTTACATAAAAAGGCATCTCATACTCCTTTACTTATAATTAAAATATTCTATCATCATTCATCCATTCAATCATTTATTACTCCGCATTTGAATTGTTGAATAGCTGAATGTTTTAACTAAGTTAATTAACTCTCTTTATCAAATGTTCCTCTTGCTACCTGGTCTCTTTCAATTGATTCAAAGAGGGCCTGGAAATTACCCTGACCAAATCCTTCGGCACCTTCTCTTCTTTGAATAATTTCGAAAAAGAATGTTGGTCTGTCACTAATAGGTTTGGTAAATAACTGAAGCAGATAACCTTTTCCTTCGGTATCGCAAAGTATACCATATTTTCTTAAGTCCTCAATATCTTCTGTTATCATTTTAGATAATTTCTTTTCTTTCAAAAGATCATAATAAGCATTTGGAACTGTTAGAAATTCAACACCATTTTCTCTCAGGGCTTTTATTGTTGCAACAATATTAGTTGTTGATATTGCGATATGCTGAATACCTGAACCCCAATATTCATCAATATATTCTTCAATCTGGGATTTTTTTAAACCTTCATAAGGTTCATTAATAGGGTTTTTAACACCGCCGCCGCCATTTTTTGAGCGCACCACTTTTGAAAGTAAAGCAGAATACTGAGTTGAAATATCACCGGCACCAAATTCAAGAAATGTTTCAAGGTTAAGGGTTTTATTAAGATAATTTTCCCAGAGATTCATTTCATTTATTCTTACATTTCCTACAATGTGATCAACATCCTGCAACCCTGAATCCTGTGTTGTAATATTTATTTTCTGAATTGGTTTTCCAAAACCGGGACGGAAAATACCTTTATAATTATCCCTGTTGATAAAAACAATTTCTGCATCATCATATAATTTAATTGCTGCTTCTTCTATGTAGCCGTTTTCATCTTCAAATCTTTTTGGATTTCTAACCGGAATTCCACCATTCTTAACTGCCAGATCGAAAGCTTCTTTAACATTTTCAACACTAAGAGACCATCTTTTAACTCCATCTCCATGCTTTTCAACAAAAGATGCAACTTCATAATTGCTTGGTTTGACTGCAGAAGTTAGAACAAATTTAATTTTATTCTTTACAAGGAAATATGATATTTTATCTTTTACTCCTGTTTCT
>MHAF01000140.1:4170-11253 GCA_001802865.1 Ignavibacteria bacterium RBG_16_34_14 | reverse complement strand
GCCAATATGTCCACATTTTAGCTGAACCGACATAAAATTCAATATAGTCGTAGCCTTTAATACTTAACTGATTTGCCATTTATAAAACTCCTGACGATTATTTTGATGTGTCTTAATGGTTCAAATTTAACGCAATTTAGAGATATAGTAAAGTGATGGAAATCTTGTTTATATGATAATAAGCAAAACACCAGTAAACATTATAAATGTACCTATTAATCTTTCTCTCGTATGTTTTTCATTCAGAAAAAAATAACCTAAACCAACAGATATCATTCCATTTGTTCTTTTTAAAGCTATTACATAAACGACAAGCGTTAAGGATAAAGCCATCATGTGAAAAACAAAACCTAAAGTTGTAATGAAACCAACCAGAAAAAGATTTTTCCATTCAAGCTTAATTAAGCTATATGAAAATTTTTTTCTTAAAAATAGAAAGGCTGTTGTTCCTGCTGAAACAAAAAGATTGATAAAAATTATATACTGAATTACTGAAGAGGCTTCTATACCAATCTTGTCATAATTAGCAGAGATGCTGTAAATAAAAGCCACAATTAACATATATCTGGTACCTTTATTTGCAAATAAAGATTTTAAAGGTGCCAGAAAATTTCTTTCGTTAAAATTAATATTCAAAAGATATGAACCTGCAACTATTAAAATTATTCCTGTTAAACCTTTTAGATCAGGAAATTCTCCAATAATGATTGGAGAAATTATTAAAAGATAGAGAGGAGTAAAACTAAGCATTGGAACAACAACTGAAATATCTCCTTTCGAAATTGCTCTATGATAAAGAATAGTTGCTATGATATTAATAAAACCCGAAATAAAGAGAGCCTGGAAAAAATTAAAATTAAATTTTAATTCGATAAAAAAAAGAAAGGGAGAAAAAACTATAAAAGGAATTAAGTTATTAAACCAGGATATAAGTAGTGAATCAACATTCCTTGAAGCTTTTTTGCTAAATAATCCCTTTGTTGCATCGGCCAAAGGATTAAGGATAGCAAATAAAATCCACATAATTCAGCTAAAGCTTTCTAAACATTGTCGAGAAGCATAAATGAATTTTCCTTGTAAGAATTTGGTTTGTCATACATTTTATTTTCATACTTACAAACTTTGTTAAGGGGACAATTTAAACATAATGGTTTAATTGGCTTGCAAATCTCTCTTCCTAATCTTATAAGATTTGTATGAAAAGAATGAGCAATTCCTTCAGGAAAGTTTTTATTTATTCCAAAAAAAGTTTTATCCGGTGAGGTGGTTTTTACTATTCCTATTCTATTTAAGGTTCTATGGACATGAGTATCAACCGGACAAACATTTCGATTTAAAGAAAAAAGAAGAACACAGCTTGCTGTTTTAACACCTATTCCGGGGTAGCTTGTTAATTCAGTTAAAACTTCTTCGTCATTCATTTTCTTTAAATGATTTAATGAAATATTACCTCTTTCCTTTATTAAAGATATAAGAAGATTTTTTATTGCTTTTGATTTTTGTTTTCCTAAACCGGCAACCTTAATTAATTTTTCTATTTGAGAAGCTTTTAGTTTTGCTGCTTCTTCCCAGGCAGAATATTTCTGCTTGAGATTATTATATGCTTTGAATGAATTCCTGTCATTTGTATTCTGCGAAAGAATTGTTGCAATTAAAAGATCAACAAGGTCAGGTGGATTTATACTTCTTTCAGGAACACCAAATTTTTTTATTAATAGTTTATCAATAAGAAGAGTTTTATTCTTCATCAGGAGGATTTAGAATATTCACTTATTAAAATAAGATCGGATTTTTTCTATCAAGCCTTTAACTTCAGTAAATGCTTGTTTTATATCTTCTTCTGTAATGCCTGTGTCGAGAATAATAGGGTATAGTTCAATAAAATAGAATCCTGAAATTTTTTGAAGAACGAATCGATATGCTTCAAGAGATGCGTCAAATAATAAAACCTCATTAAGCAAAGGTTCCAGATCATGAATACGTTTTAGTTTCCATCCTTTCGATATTAAAAAGGCTTTTAGAAATTTTTCAACAGACTGCTGGAGAAAAAAACCAGTATCATGTGCCTTAAGAAGGAATTCAACGCGATCAAAATCTTTTTCGGCAATTTTCATCCAATCGGAAGGATAAATAGAATCTTTATGAGACATAAAGTTCTTTACCATTTTCAATAATTTCAGAAATAAACTGATCACCCCCGGAAAGTCTTTCATTTATTTCTTTTGGAGTAAGGATAAGAGTTTCAATAGCCAGCTTACGCTTAGGATCGGAAAGAATTTTTCTTACAGTCACCCACCGGTCAATAAATCTTTCATTTGTATCTTTAATTATAAGTAAATCTATATCACTATCTGAACCAGATTTATCAGCGGAAAAAGAGCCAAAGAGAATTACTTTTAAGGGCTTATATTCCGACTCTAATTTTTCAACAATTTGTTGAATAATTTGTGCTATTGCTGCAACCATTAAACTTGTTCCGCTCCTTTTGTTTAAATATACAAAAAATCTCTGCTAAAAGATTTTGAAAATTCACTTCTGATTCGTTTTTGTTTTATTTTGCAAAAGCATTTTAATTCTAATAATATAAAGGAATTTTATGTCTGTATTAATGGTTAGTATATCAGGTATAAGAGGAATAATCGGTGATGGATTGGATCCCGATGTACTTGTCAAATATACCGCAGCTTATGCTGATTTTATTAGAAAAGGAAAAATAATTGTTGGAAGAGATGCAAGAATTTCAGGCGAAATGGTTTCAAATATCGTAGCCGGTACTCTTCTTTCAAAAGGACTGGATGTAATTGATATTGGTATATGCCCCACCCCTACAGTTCAATACACAGTTAAGAAATTAAGAGCTAATGGCGGAATTGCAATATCCGCAAGCCATAATCCTAATGAATGGAATGCTCTTAAGCTGTTAAATAATACAGGACAGTTTATGTCCCCCGAAGAAAATAAAACTCTTTTATATATACTTGATTCTCAGAAACAGGATTATAAAGCATGGAATCAACTTGGAAAAAGAATATCTGCCGATGGAGTTAAGGAACACGTCAAGGGTGTTCTTTCTCTTAACTACATTAATATAAAAAAAATCAAAAAAAGAAAGTTTAAAGTCTTAGCTGATTGTGTTAATGGTGCAGGTGCTTATGTGATTCCTGAACTTTTAAGAAAGTTTGGATGTGAAGTTATTGAGATGAATTGTGAAAAAACAGGAATCTTTCCAAGAAATCCTGAACCGCTTTCTGAAAATCTGATTGAAACAATGAAAGCCGTAAAGAAATCAAAAGCAGATCTTGGAATTGTTGTGGATCCTGATGTTGATCGCCTTGTTTTAATTACCGAAGAAGGTAAACCTTTTAGCGAGGAGAATACAATCACACAAGCAGTAAAATTTATCTTATCAAAAAAGAAAGGGAATGTTGTTATTAACCTCTCAACAACAAGAGCTGTTGATGATGTTGCTGAAGCTGCTGGATGTAAAGTATTTCGTTCTGCAGTAGGTGAAGCAAATGTTGTAAAAAAAATGAAGGAAGTAAAAGCAATTATTGGGGGTGAAGGAAGCGGCGGTGTAATATATCCCGCTCTTCACTATGGAAGAGATGCATTGGTTGGAATTGCAATTACCTTGCAGCATCTTCTTGAATTTGGGAAACCTCTTTCAGAATTAAAGAAATCTCTTCCAAATTATTTCATTTCAAAAAAGAAGATTGAGCTTGGAAATATAAAACCTGATGATGTAATTATTAATTTGATAAAGGAGTTTAGTTCAGGAAATATCAATACTGATGATGGATTGAGAATAGATTTTGCCGATCATTGGGTTCATTTTAGAAAATCAAATACAGAACCGATAATACGTGTTATAACTGAGGCGAAGACTGAGGCTAAGGCTGAGGAACTTTCTGCGAAATACCTTACGGAAATTGAAAGACTATTTAATTAAATTGAAAGATTACAAGATTACAAAATTTCAAGATTATAAAACTAATTATGAAAGGAGAGAAAAATGAAAGTTAAATCATTTGAGGATCTGCAGGTTTGGCAGGATGCCAGAATCTTTGTTAAATCAATATATGAATTAACTTCTTTAGAAAACTTCAAAAAAGATTTTGGATTAAAGGACCAAGTACAGCGCTCTGCTGTTTCTATTATGAATAATATTTCTGAAGGTTACGAAAGAGATAATAATAAAGAATTTAGAAATTTCTTAAGCTATGCAAAAGGATCTGCAGGAGAAATTAGATCAATGCTATATATTGCATTAGATTTAAATTATATCTCAAAAGATGATTTCGATAAAAATTTTAATAAAGCCGTTAACATAATTACTCAGATATCTAATTTTAAAAAGTATCTAAGAAATTATGTTATAAAAGAAAAAATTAAAAATGTTAAAATGTTTTTTATTCAATTATTGAATTTTTAATCCTTCATTCAATCTTGTAATCTTACAATTTTGTAATCTTGCAATCTTGTAATTAATAGAGTTTGCTTCGCTTCTGAATATAACTGAACAAAGCTTTATCGAAAGGTGAGGAAGTTTCAATGAGATTATATTCTATATTCGCATTAAGACATTCGGATTTTATCTTTCCTATAAATTCATTCATTGCATCCCTGTAAGATTTTTGAATCTGGTAAGGCTGAGTTGTCATTTCTTCAGCGGTCTCCATATCCTTAAAAATAGCATCTTTTCCGAAAGAAAAATTCCTTTCAACCGGATCGAGAATCTGAAAAACAATTACCTCATGCTTTTTATACCTGAAATGTTTCAATGCTTTAAGAATTGCATTAACATCATCAAAAAAATCTGATATAATGATAACCAGACCTCTTCTTTTAATTTTTTCTGCTATTGAATTCAGGCATTCTGCTGTATTAGTCTTCTCTGAAGGTTTTATTAAAGAAAGATTTTTTAATATTTCATGCAGATAGGCTTTAGACATTTTTGGAGGGAAATACTTAACTATTTTATCAGAATATACGGCAAGTCCTACTGCATCCTGCTGTTTGATCATTAAATAAGAAAATGCAGCTACAAGTGTGGAAGCATATTCTATTTTTTTAACATTTTTTTCATAAGCAAAGTTCATTGAGTTACTTATATCGAGAAGAATATAACTTTTTAAATTTGTCTCCTCTTCGTACTGTTTAATAAAAAACTTTTCTGTTTTGCCGTATACTTTCCAGTCAATGTCTTTTAATCCATCTCCCTGCATATAAGGCCGATGTTGAGTAAACTCAACACTAAAACCATGATAAGGACTTTTGTGAAGCCCAACCATAAAGCCCTCAACAACGAGTCTTGCACGTAATTCAAGTGAATTAAGCTTGGAAATAATTGAAGGGTTTAAAAATTTTCTATAATCCTGCGAGACCGGATTCATATTTATTCTTTCATAGAGATTTTCTTTTTCAGAATTTCATCTGGTGATAATCCCATATTATCTAGCTCTTCTTTTGCAGAGGATGTAAGTTCATGTTCAGGATATTTTTTTAAGAATAAAGTATAGATTTCTTTAGCTTTAATATAATCAAGTACCTCATTTGCATAAATGAATCCTGCCATAAATAATGATGATGGAGCTTTTTCAATTTGAGGATATTTTTCTGAAATGGAAATAAACAAATCGGCAGATTTAATTAAGGCGTCCTTACGGGATATATTCTTAACCTTATTTTCATGATATAATGCAGCCAGCTTTATAATAGCTTCAGGAGCCAGTTCACTTTCAGGATATTCATCTACTAGTTTATTATAATCAGAAATAGCTTCAGATATATTACCCTTTTCAACTTTTTCGGAAGCACTTTTCATATATTCTTTATCAGACATTTTACTGCAGCTATAAAATACAAATCCAATTAAAATAATAAGCTGGAATATTTTCTTCATTTTGATTCTCTATTTTTGATGTGTAAAATTATCAAATAAGAAATGAAGTATCAATGCAGATTAGTTCAATAAAAAAAGCCCCGACAAATATCGGGGCTTCATCAATAAAAGGTGAGACTCACATATAATGTGAAACTTCTTCTCAAAAAATTTACTTAGTAAGTATCATCTTCTTGGTTGATGTGAAGTTTGTTCCATCGCTACCAGTAGCTTCTATTGTATAGAAATAAACACCGCTATTCAAACTGGCTGCATCAAAGTTTTGGCTATGTAAACCAGCACTTAGATTTCCATTGATTAAGGTGATTACTTCCTGACCTAATACATCAAAGATTTTTAAAGTAACTTTAGAATCTGAAGCTAAACTAAAGTCAATCTTTGTAGATGGATTAAATGGATTAGGATAGTTCTGAGCTAATGAATAAGCAGCTGGTACAAGAGAAACTTCAACTTCATTGGAATACTCAAATGTACCATCAAGATCAACTTGTTTCAATCTATAAGTATAGCTTCCTGATGTTACACTGTTATCAACAAAGGTGTAGCTCTTTGTTTCTGTTGTTGTTCCATAACCGGCAACAAATCCAACTTTTATGAATTCCTGTCCTTCTGTTCTTCTCTCAATATCGAAGCCATAGTTGTTGGTTTCGGTTGCAGTTTGCCAATTGAGATTAACATTTCCACTAATAACATTAGCAGTGAATGATGTTAATTCAACAGGAATAACTCCTTCAAGAAGAACATTATCAATTGTCCACCACCAATCCCAGCCAGGTTGAATAGAAACAAATCGAACCCATAATGCTGGGGAACCATCATATGCACCTAAATCAAGTACAACCGTTGTATTTCTTACATCTACACTGCCATAGGTTAAAAGACGATCCCAGGTAGTGCCATTTGTACTGGCTTCTACAAAGCAAGAATCTGCGGTATCAATAGCATTCCAATCTGATAAAAATGTTAATGTAAGAGCAGTAACGCCGGATGCATCTACAGGAGCAGCAAATGTAGCAGTTGAAAGTAATGTTGTCCCTGATCCGCATTGGTCAGCGTCTGCTGAAAATACTCCGGCAGTTGAACCTGCTGGTAGTGTATAAGCGTTTGGATATGGCGGGAAGAAAATCAACCATACGCAAGTACCGCCATCATTGGTAATTGTCCATTGTCCGGATCCGTTT
>MHAF01000140.1:3804-4065 GCA_001802865.1 Ignavibacteria bacterium RBG_16_34_14 | reverse complement strand
GCCGTATTCCGTAGAATAATTTAAAGGACCAGCAACAGCATATGCTGTTATTGATGCACCATCATAAACTAACTGAAGATTACCTACCTCACCAAAATAAACTTCGTTTGCTGTTGTACCTGCCCCATTTGTCCAAGTTAGATTGCTTAAATTAACTGAGACATTGGTTGCACCATTAACCGGACTTGGATTTGTTGAAGGTCCTACCGGGCAAGGTGAACCGCTTGTACCATAAACAATAAAAGGAGCCCCATTTGGAGA
>MHAF01000140.1:0-3666 GCA_001802865.1 Ignavibacteria bacterium RBG_16_34_14 | reverse complement strand
ATGTACCAGGAGCTAAACTAGTTCCGACCGTTGCAATAACTTCCTGTATTCTACGATCGCAATTAGTAGGAGTTGTACTCTGAGCTCTATAAATATTAGTTATGGCAGTTCTTTGAAGTCTATTTGTAGTTTGATCACCCCAAACTACAACACCGCCAGCAGTTGGATCACCGCTCCAAATCTGAACGTAAACGCCGGTAATAGTAGAAGCAGTAGCTGTGGTCTGATAAGCGAAGAATTTTAAAGAATCAATATTCCAGCCAGCAGCATTCGTAAAATCATCTGCTATATAGTTACCTAAATTTTGTTGATGACCCCATCCATATAAAGTATGCCCACCAACTGAACCATCTAAAATACTGGCATCACCACCTGCGCATCCACCGCCAGGCAATGTTATTATCGGACCATTATCAAAAAGTACTTCCTCAGTACCCTCAAAATAAATTGTTTGATAAGGCAGATTAACTTTTTCCCCAGTAGTCTTGGCTTCATCTTTTGAGTCACCATGGGTTAGATTTTGAGCTAAACCATTCTGGACCAACAAAAAAGCAAACATAACACAGAAAATTATAGAAAGTTTTTTAAGCATAAAAATACTCCTTTAATTTAATTGAAATCCTGTGAATCATAGTGGAGAGAATTACCTTCTCATGTTTTTTAATTATGTGAAATTTAGTGCCCACTATAATTCCTGTGGTTCAACAATAAGGAAAATACTGAAATAATGCAAGAAGAATTTAGACTTGATGATAATAAAAAGTCCCGACTTATTGGCCGGGACTTAACAAGTGAATAATATTGTTAATGATATAATATTACTTTGTAAGCATCATTTTCTTTACTTCAGAGAAACTGCTGCCATCAATACCCTGAGCTTCTAAAGTATAGAAATAAACACCACTGTTCAGATTTGATGCATTGAGATCAAGATTATGAGAACCTGCATTTAGTGTACCTTTTACAAGACTCATAACTTCCTGACCAATAACATTAAATATTTTAAGAGTTACATTTGATTCAACCGGAAGACTAAAGCTTATCTTTGTACTCGGGTTGAATGGGTTTGGAAAGTTCTGAGCTAATGAATAGGTAGTTGGTGCAAGATCAACTTCAACTTCATCTGAATAAGCAAATGTACCATCAAGATCAACTTGTTTTAGTCTGTAGGTATAACTTCCTGATGAAACACTGTTATCAATAAAGTTGTAGTTCTTAACTTCTGTTGTTGTTCCATGACCAGCGATGAATCCAACTTTTGCGAATTCCTGACCAGCCGCTTTTCTTTCAACTTCAAAACCATAATTATTGGTTTCGGTAGCAGTTTGCCAGTTAAGATTAACCTGACCAATACCAACTGATGCACTAAACGAAGTTAGTTCTACAGGTATAACATCCCCGTATAATCCAAATGAAAGATCATTATCTACATAACCCGCGGGGAATGCAACATTATGGGGGTTATAAGTTATTGATCCCGTTCCAAAACCGTTTCCGGGATTCTGCCAGCACCATAAGTCATTGTTGCTTGTAGTTTGTGTAGCCCAGAACCACTGACCAAAAGATGCAAAATCACCAATAACTGAAACTGATACCCAGTATGTCCCGGCTGATAGAGCAACTGAAGGTGAAAGTGTGATACTAAGTGTTCCTGCAGCATCCACAACACTTGCGGTTTGAGTACTTACAACTGTACCTGGTAAGGTACCATTATCAGCATAGAATTCAACTAATGCTTGTGTAAACGGAGCTATACCTGCCGTACCCAGGCATACAATTTCATTAATATTCCAACCCGAGGCAGGCACTACAAAATCATCTGCTGCCTGGCAGGAATAAGTTGCAAAATCACTGAATTGTTGTGACGCGATTGTGCCTGTTCCGATGGCACCAGTTTGATCATATAGCAAAACACCATCAGTTATAACGTATATATGTCTGGTATCATTGCTATTACCCGAGGTATATTTTATTTCCTGGGCTAATGCAGATACAGATACAACGAGAAGAAAAACAACTGTGAAGAGAAAGTTGAACGTTCTGTACATAAGTACTCCTGTTTGATATGATAAATAAGTTTGTTAGGGAAACCTTGGTTGTAATAATACAAATTATTTTAATAATTCAAAACAATTTTTTTAAAAAAGTCCCGATTGCGTTCGGGACTTTTAAAATAATTTTGCTAAATAAAAAATTATTTAGTCAATATCATCTTGTTAACTTGTGAGAAACTGCTGCCATCATTACCTTGTGCTTCAATCTGGTAGAAGTAAATTCCACTATTTAAATTTGAAGCATCAAAATTAACATTGTGGTAACCAGCATTTACAGTTCCATTAAGAAGATTAATTACTTCCTCGCCAAGAAGATTAAATATCTTTAAAGTAACATGAGATTCAACAGGTATGCTGAATGATATTTTTGTGCTTGGGTTGAACGGGTTTGGATAGTTCTGAGAAAGAACAAAATCAGATGGGACGTCAAAATCAACTTCAACTTCAGTTGAATAGCTAAATGTTCCGTCAAAATCAATTTGTTTCAGGCGGTAAGTATAATGACCCGGTTGAAGATTATTATCAACAAAAGAATAATTCTGTGGATTTGTTGTTGTTCCATAACCATCTACAAAACTAATTGTCTGATATTCAGAATTAGATTTTCTCTGAACTTCGAATCCCTGGTTATTAGCTTCTGTTGCAGTTGTCCAGTTTAAGTTTACACTTCCATTAACTGGTTTTGCAGAAAAAGATGTTAGTTCAACAGGAACAATGCAGCTACCTGTAACCTCAACTTTATCAATTCCTATATAATTAGATTGGTTTCCTGCAGGGCCTCCGTCATAAATCTGATAATGAATTGCAAATCTTATATTACCTGCCTGAGCAATTACCCCCTCCCATTTAGCCCAACCTGCTTCAGAAACCAGGAATCTTCCATAGTTCACATCAAAATCACCAGGTGTTGTTCCGCCAGTTGTAGAGAGTCTCACATAAAGTGAATCATCGTAGGGATTTGCATCTGGTGCTCTATGATAAAAGCTGATTGTATCACCGGCAGATACTTCAATTAGCGGTGAAATCATCCACTGATCAATATAAAAACCATTTGCGCCATTATAATTTTGCCCGGAATATCCCGCGCCTTCAAATGGTGGAAATACTGCAGTATTTCCCTGGAACCACGATGTAGTTCCACCACCATCAATATTTAGCAACGTCCATCCTCTGGATATTAGTGATGCTTCATCTCCCAAATCCATATTATCCTCAAAACAAGTTGCTTCCAGCATATTGTGAATGGGAACATTTGCTTCACTTTTCCCTGTACCAAGTCTAACTCCCTCATCTTGAGCTAAATCTTGAGATAGATTAAAACCTGTCAGAAGAACAAAAACGAAAAAAGTTAAAAGATGTTTCATATTTGTACCTTTATTTATTGGTTGGTTAGGTTATTTAAAGAAGCAAATTAACAAATTTATAAATGGAGAAAATTTAATGACCTACTATAGTAATAAAAATATACTTTTACAATCATTTATTAAAAAAAAGTCCCGATTGTGTTCGGGACTTTTAAAATAACCTTGCTAAAGAAAATATTATTTACTATTACGACATTTGTCGCCTGGTAATTTTTTACTTATTTGATTTGTTCTTCCGGATTTAAATC
>MHAF01000139.1:9848-9991 GCA_001802865.1 Ignavibacteria bacterium RBG_16_34_14 | reverse complement strand
ATTAAATAAGAATTGGAAATTTAAATTAGCAGAATCCCCTTATTCTACTGAATTTATATCTAATCAGAAAATCAAATCAGGGAAATGGTTTACAGCTATAATCCCTGGAACAATTCATACCGACTTATTAAACAACAATCTTA
>MHAF01000139.1:0-9789 GCA_001802865.1 Ignavibacteria bacterium RBG_16_34_14 | reverse complement strand
TGGATTTATCAGACTGAATTTGATTTTATCTATGATACCGAAAATAATGTTAGCCTGGTTTTTGAAGGTTTGGATACGATATGTGAAATCTATTTGAACGATGTAAAATTGGGTGATACTGACAATATGTTTTTATCATACAGATTTGATATAAAAAGTATCTTAAAACCTTCGGACAATTTATTGAAGCTTATTTTCAAATCCCCTGTTAAATATGCTTTTCAGCAGGAAGAGAAATATGGCAAACTCCCTGTTGCTCTCAATTCAAGCAGGGTGTATATAAGAAAAGCACAATATTCTTTTGGCTGGGATTGGGGACCCTCTTTTCCAACATCCGGAATTTGGCGTAATGTCTACATAGAAAACTATGCTGATTCAAAAATCGAAGGTGTCACCTTTCAAACAATCAAACTCAATGATGATTATGCGGAAGTTGATGTGATTACGGAAATAACTGGTTATCGATCAAATAATCTTTCACTTCATATCTCATTATTTGATGAACAAAATATTTATGAGAAGAAGATTGCAATTAGAAACACAACAAAGTACAAGACTACTTTCAAAATTAAAAATCCAAAACTCTGGTGGCCGAATGGAGAAGGTGAGCAGAATTTATATTTATTAACAGCTAGGGTAACCGATGATAATAAATTTGTTCTTGATGAGATTAATAAAAATGTCGGAATAAGAAAACTTGAATTGATTCTTATTGAAGAAAAAAAATCCACATTTAAGTTTCGAATAAATGACAGAGATATATATTGCCAGGGTGTTAACTGGATACCTACGGATTCATTTCTGCCTCGAATAACAAAAGAGAAATATTCTGAACTTCTTTCATTCGCGAAGCAGGCGAATATGAATATTGTCAGAGTTTGGGGCGGTGGTATTTATGAAGATGATGAATTTTATTCATTATGTGATCGGCTTGGATTGTTAGTCTGGCAGGACTTTATGTTTGCCTGCGGCTCTTATCCGGAACATGAATCTTTCATTGAAAATGTTAAAAAAGAAGTCATTCAAAATGTGTTAAGATTACAACATCACCCTTCAGTGGCTCTTTGGTGTGGTAATAATGAAAACGAATGGATATGGTTCCTGGAGCAAAAAATATCTTACAAAAAAATGCCGGGGTATAAAATATATCACTCTATAATTCCTAAAATATTAAA
The DNA here is from genome assembly GCA_001802865.1 of Ignavibacteria bacterium RBG_16_34_14. Classification (GTDB taxonomy): domain Bacteria; phylum Bacteroidota; class Ignavibacteria; order Ignavibacteriales; family Ignavibacteriaceae; genus RBG-16-34-14. Next base: position 8,614 of record MHAF01000139.1, on the reverse strand, counting down.
TGAGATTGATCCCGGACGACCGTACTGGCCATCTTCTCCTTTTGGGAATGAAGAAGATCCTAATTCCTATAACAGCGGTAATATTCATCAGTGGGATATCTGGAGCAGATGGATTGATTATACTAGTGTTACGAATGACAGGAGTTTGTTTGTAACGGAATTCGGTTTTCAGGGACCTGCAAATAAGGATACATTTGAAAAATATTTACCGCAAAAAAATAGAAACATTAGCGATAAAATTTTTGAACATCATAATAAACAAATAGAAGGACCTGAAAGAATAATTAAGTTCTTAAGTAGTCATCTCCCCATCAAAACCGAGTGGGACGACTATTTATATCTCACGCAATTGAATCAAGCTATCGCTTTGAAAACCTGTCTTGAATATTGGCGAACAAATGGAAGAACAAACGGCAGTATAATATGGCAAATAAATGACTGTTGGCCTGTTACAAGCTGGTCTATTATTGATTCTGATATTAAACCGAAATTAGCATACTATTTCGTAAAAAATACATTCGCACCTCGATTACTATACTTTAAGGATGACGGAAGTAAGATTAAGGTAATTTTACTTAACCAAGCTAAGGACAAAATCAAAGGCAGAATGAGATTGACAGTTGTCAACACAGTTTCAGGGGAGGTTATTGAAGATAGTTCTTGCAAAGTGAATATTGATTATAAAAAACTTACAGAAATCAATTCGGTTTTTCGAGAAAAATTACCACGAGATGAAAACTGGATATTAACAGCAGTATTATATGATGAATCAAATAAAATAATTTGTAGAAATTATTATCTAACCAAACCCTGGAAGCATGTAAGTTTAAAGAAGACAAAATTAAAATTGAATGCTTTGACTAAAGACAATTCCACTGAGTTAATTCTGAAATCCAGCGATCCTGCTTTTTTTGTTGATTTATATCATCAGAATTCAACTTTTATAGATAGAGGATTTTTTATTTTACCTGGTGAACAAATTGAAATAAAAATTATCGGAGAACAATCAAAACCAATAAAAGTAAAAGATATCAAAATCTACTCATTGAACAATTATTTACATTATTAACTAAATATTTTTATTGAAGATCTACATGGAGAAAAGATGCAATATGCAAAATTAGGCCGAAGCGGTTTAATGGTTAGCAGAATTTGCCTCGGTACAATGAACTTTGGAGCAATCACATCAGAAAAAGAAAGCTTAAAAATAATGAATCGTGCATTAGAACTAGGCATTAATTTTTTTGATACTGCAAATGTTTATGGCGGGAAAAAAGGTGAAGGTATTACAGAAAAAATTATAGGGAAGTGGTTAGAGGAAAATAGGAAACGGAGAGACAAAATTGTTCTGGCAACCAAAGTATATGGTGAAATGGGAAAAGGAGTAAATGAAAAATATCTTTCAGCATATCATATAAAAAAGGCTTGTGAAGATAGTTTGAAAAGATTAAAGACCGATCATATTGATTTGTATCAAATGCATCACATTCATAGAGATACTCCCTGGGATGAGATTTGGCAGGCAATGGAGCAATTAATACGTGAAGGCAAAATAATATATGTCGGCAGCAGTAATTTTGCCGGATGGGATATAGCAACAGCAAACGAAGAAGCGATAAGAAGAAAATTACTTGGATTGATTAGCGAACAAAGCAAGTACAATCTCTTCAATCGTAAAATTGAGCATGAGATGATACCTGCATGTAATTATTATGGAGTAGGGATAATTCCCTGGGGTCCTCTTGATGGTGGACTTCTTGGTGGTGTTATAAAAAACTTAGGTGAAGGACGAAGAAATACAGATGAAATTATTAATAAATTAAAAAATAATAGAGAGCAAATTGAAAAATGGGAAAACTTTTGTGATGATTTTGGAGAAGATCCTGCCAGCACAGCACTGGCCTGGCTTTTAAGTCAACCCGGCATTACTTCACCAATTATAGGACCAAGAACTCTTCAACAATTAGAGACTTCACAAAGAGCTTTGGATATAAATTTTAATGAGGAATCGCTGTCAAAATTAGATGCTATATTTCCCCCGGCGGGACAATCTCCGCAGTATTATGCATGGTAGAAAAAATAAAATCTGATCCGAAATATAAGGAGCGCTTGCTATGAAAGGTTTTATGCACAATAAAGTTCTTAATATCATTTTTTGGTTATTCATTTCTTTTTTTGGAACAAATGCCCAGCAGATTAATATTAATCGTATCGAACAGATGCCGAATGCACCTTCTCCTTATGAAATGAGAGATTGGAAACAAGTTGCTATTGGTTATGACAACCTTGTTTTTGATTTTAATCTTACCGGTCAGTACCTTCCTCTAATCTCATTTAACAATAACACAATTAATTATCCGCAGCATAATAGTTTCAGACTTCATACAGTTGTTGGCACAACTGTTCCATTATCCTCTGAAGGTATAAATCTTTTACCGGCAACAGTCGGGGCATCATTAGCTGGGATAAACAAAAGCAATCAGAATGGATATAACTGGGTACTGATGTGTGAAGAATATTTTAACAAAGCTAATAACGCAGATGTTTATTTGAACCATCCAACTGGGAGTAACTGGGATGATTGGTGGTATGATGTAATGCCGAATGTATTTTTCTATCAACTCTACAATCAGTATCCAACTGTCGGTGATTTCCCGAATCAGTTTACTAGTGTTGCAGACAGATGGATGGAAGCTGTTGAAGTAATGGGTGGCAGTACCACGCCATGGCAAAGTGCATATATGAATTATCGCGCATTTAATCTTATGACTATGACTCCATTTTCATCCGGAGTTGTTGAGCCTGAAGCCGCAGGTGCTTTAGCTTGGATTCTTTTCAATGCTTACGTAAAAACAGGAAATGAGGACTACAGAATAGGTGCAGAATGGTGCATGGAATTTCTTAATTTTCTTACTTCAAATCCTTCTTACGAATTACAATTATCTTACGGTGCTTATACAGCAGCAAGAATGAATGCTGAATTAGGTACAACCTATGATATTCAAAAAATCATGAACTGGTGTTTTGATATTGGACCGCTCCGTCAATGGGGAGCTATTGTCGGAAACTGGGGAGGTTACGATGTTGATGGTTTAATTGGTGAGGTAAATGGAAGCAATGATTATGCATTTTTAATGAATACCTTTGAACAGGTTGGAGCACTTGTTCCAATAGTTCGATATGATGATCGTTTTGCACGTGCTATCGGTAAATGGGTGCTGAATGCTACTAATGCCGCACGGCTGTTTTACACCAATTATCTTCCTGATCAAAACCAGGATAGTGAAGAATGGTCTCATCAATATGATCCTAATTCTTACATAGGACATGAAGCGCTTCGTCAATCTCAGAATGGAAACAGTCCTTATGCAACAGGTGATGCAATCAGTGGAAATTGGGGAATGACAAATCTTGCACTGTATGCTTCTTCTCACGTTGGGATATTCGGTGGAATAATTGATACGACAAATGTCCAAATGATTTTACAGCTTGATCTCCTAAAGACTGATTATTTTCATACAAATGCTTTTCCCAGTTTTCTTTATTACAATCCTTATCAATCTGAGAAGTCTGTTATTATAGATGTTGGTGGTGGAATGCACGATATATATAATGCTGTTACCAATACTATTATAAAGTCATCTATTTCAGGTGAAACATCAATCATAATTCCTGCAGATGCAGCCGTCATAGCAGTGATTATTCCTGCCGGAAGTACAATAACATATGAGCTTGATAAAGCTTTAGTTAATGGAGTCGTAATTGATTATCTGTCCGGTCAGGTAGTTTCCAATTATCCTCCAAGAATAAAATCATTCGCATCTGATAGACTAATTGTTGTTTTCAATGACTCTTCGAAAATTTATTGCGCAGCAGTTGACAGAGATAATGATCCCTTAACATATCAATGGTCAGTATCAGGAGGAAGTTTTTCCGGAACCGGGTCAGTTATTAATTGGCAGGCACCTTCATCTCTGGGTTCATATTTAATTATGTGCACAGTAAATGATAATCAGGGCGGAATAGTTTCCGATTCTCTTATTATTGATGTTGTAGAATATATCAATAACGATCCTATGATAACCGGAATAACTGCACATCCAAGAAAAATTCATCTTGGTTCTGATTCTGAAATTAATTGTGCTGCAACAGATCCGGACGGAGATACATTGAATTATAACTGGTCTGCAATTTTTGGTAACATATCCGGTACTGGAGCGACTATCACCTGGACAGCACCATCTTCTGCAGGCAATTACTATATAACCTGTATAGTGGATGATGGCCGTGGAGGCCAAGCTATTGACAGTATCGGTGTTTCCGTTCGTGATACTACAATTCAGCAGACAGGGGATCTTGTGGCGTTCTATCCTTTTTCTGGCAATGCTATTGATGAAAGTGGATTTAACAATAATGGTACGGTTTCAGGAGCTATTCTCGTTTCAGATCGTTGGGGTAATCCGGCAAGTGCATACTCTTTCGATGGAATAAATGATTATATAAGTGTGCCCAGTAGTTCAAGTTTGAATTTTCAAAATGCAGCGACTATAAATTTCTGGGTAAAAGTCGGAGAGTTTTATGATAGAGAAACCTATCCTCTTTCGCATGGCAATTGGGAAAACAGGTGGAAGGTTTCAGTTACAAATAAACGTATACGATGGACGGTTAAAAGTAGCACTGGCACAAAAGATCTTGATTCTGAAAAAGAGTTAATACAAAATAATCTTTATAATGTCACAGTTCTTTATGACGGCAGTGATTATGAAATTTATATTAATGGTGAACTGGATGCGTTTACATCTTTCTCAGGATTAATTTTAACCACCCCAATAGACTTTATGATTGGACAGGTTTTGCCCGGCAATAATCAATATAATTTCAAAGGAATTCTGGATGATATACGAATTTATAATTATGCCTTATCATATGGAAATATTCAATCTCTTTATGATTTTATAACTGATCTTGAAGAACAGCAAGATATTAAAACACCTGAGAACTTCAGTCTTCAACAAAATTATCCCAATCCGTTTAATGGAGAGACCGCTTTTAAATATCAGGTTTCAAAAGAATCAAATGTAAAACTTGAAATATTTAATGTACTTGGTCAGAAAGTTAAAACATTATTCGATGAGTGGAAATTGCCAGGTTTTTATTCAACTAACTGGGATAGCAGAAATGATGCTGGTAATACTATGAATTCAGGCATCTATTTTATCCGGTTGATATCAAATAACTTTTCCGAAATAAAAAAAATAGTGTTGCTCAAATAAATAATTCTAACCAAATGATTTTTTCATGAAATTTAAATTCGTTTTAAGTTGTATTCTCATCATTGTTTATGCATTGATGACAATGGAAATACAAGGGCAGGATAAAAACTTACTTAATATAAAAAGTACAAAGGAAGTCGGGCAGATTGAAGTAGGAAGTCCTTATGTCGGAATTGAAATTCATAAAAGTTTCCTGATGCTAAACCGGATTAGTTTCTATTACCCAGTAGCAAATAGCATAGATATTAGTAATGATTATTGGAAACGGGAAAATTTTAGAATCATGTCGGTGGGATTAAAAGTTGGAAAGTCACCAAAAAAAATTCTTGAGAATGAAATCTACGAAGTTGATCAAACACCTTATTCAGTATCATTTGCAAAGGAGAAATTTGACAGCGAAATAAAAATCAGTTATGAGTTCTGTAAAAATGAACCTGCAATGGTAGTTACTTTCATTATCACCAACAAATCAAAAGTAGAAAAAGATTATGAAGTCTTTACAAGATTAGAAACAATTTTACGAACGAGCCACTCCTATAATTTGAAGGATAGTGCTTACACTGAATTTGAGGATAACGGTTCAATAATAAGGATTAACTATCCGGATATTGAAACAGGGAATGCACAGATTTTTATCATAAATGCTGCTCTGCAGCCTTCAAGTTTTACTTCTTCTGGAAATATTGATAACAGATTTACTAGTCTTGATGATTGGTGGTTAAACACCGATATTAATCTACCCAACGCAATAATTCAAGAAGAAAATCCCAACAAATCAATAGCAGCTTTTGTTTATAATAAAAAGTTGCAACCTGATGAATCAATTAAAATTGTTCAAATAATCGGGTCATCGTTAATTACAGAGGGAAAGGAAAAAACAGATTACTTGTTAACGAATTATCAAAAAGAAATTGATGAATATGAAAATCATATTGTATCTGAATCTCTTTCAAAAAATCCAATCCTGACTGGTGATGAAGATCTTGATTTTACAGCGATGTGGGCTAAAGCAGTTTTAACTTCGAATGCTCATTATTTAAATGGTCATATTGTACCTATGCCAGCACAGGCAGAATACAATTTTTATTTTACTCACGATGCGTTACTCACTGATTTAGCTGCGGTAAATTTTGATCTTAACAGAGTTAAAAACGATTTAAAATATATTATAAGCTTAGCTGATACTGACAAAACCATTCCACACGCATACTATTGGAAGGACACTCAATACAAAACCGAGTTTGCAGGAACCGAGAATTGGAATCACTTTTGGTTTACTCTTGTCTGTGCAAGCTATCTTCGTCATTCGGGTGATAAAGAATTTCTGAATCAACTTTATCCTTATATCGAAAAAAGTATTGAAACCGCCCTGAAGAATAAAGGTGAAGATGATTTAATGTGGTCTTTCAGACCGGACTGGTGGGATATAGGTAATAATTTTGGTCCACGAGCATATATGACGATTCTTGGCATTCGTGCATTACGCGAGTTTAATTTTATATCGGCTTCATTGAAAGAAGAAAATTCCAGACTTCATTTCTATGAAGAACTTGCAAATCGAATGAATAAAAACTTAGTTGATTTGCTTTGGGATGACAAGCTAAAATACCTCATAAGCTATTATGAAGATGGAACTGAAGACACTCATATTTATATGGGTTCTCTGCTTGCCTCACACTTTAATTTAATTGATGAAGATAAAAATCTAAAGTTGATAACAACTGCAAAGGAAAATTTATTAGATGAAAAACTTGGTATCTATACGCTTTGGCCGATGGACTTACACAAGTTAATAGAGTATATGAAGTTTGCAGGCAACGAAGCGGGTGAACCTTACTATTATGCTAATGGAGGAATCTGGCCGCACGGTAATGCATGGTATGCTCTCGGATTAATAAGTAATGGATTTAATGAAGATGCATTTAAATTCATTAAACAAACTATGACTTTGAGTGGAATAATAAATAGTCCAAATGGGCAACCTGCTTTATATGAATACAGAATCAGTGATAAAACAAACCCGGCTTTTTATGGTAAGATAGATAAGCCTCAATTTCTTTGGGCAGGCGGCTGGTATTTTTATACGCTCTACAATTTTTTTGGATTGAGAGAAAATGAATGGAATATTGCATTTAATCCATTTATTCCACAAGAATTAGATACTGTACATTTAACAGTTACTATTAAAGGAGTTCCTGTAACAGTTGAAATCTCCGGCAAAGGACTTGAGATAGCATCAATTACTTATGATGATAAAGAAATACCTTCTGCAGTTGTTCCTGAAAACATTAATAAATTAAAAAAGATAAGTTTCAAATTAGGTTATCCAACAATTCCATACTTGAGTTCAGCAAATGCAATGGTTATCTCTCCTGTTTATGATTTCGAAATAAGAACACTTGAATTTGATCTTGAATCATTTGAAGGCCACTTAGCTGAATTTGAAATTATTTCTCCAATGGCAAAGCAAAATATTTTATTAAATGGAAAAGAAATAAGTGATGGAATTGCTGAAACAAAGAGGAATAACTTATATGAAATAAATGTCCGGCATATTGTAAGACCGACTCGTAATCATTATTCAATCAAATTTAAATGAATAAGCAGAATAGGCAACAAATGAATGAAAAAAAGTGCAAAGTCTCGAGAAAATTTATTTTTCAAAATGCAGGCAAGTTTTACCAATTGAATATAATCTTAACCTAAAATGCTAATAAATTTAATACGGGAATAAATGAATCTGATTGAAGAAATAAAAGAGAATGTAATAAGAGGCCATTTTGATTTAAATGCAAAATATCCTCCTGATCTGGCGGGAAAACCTGGTGTTAAGGATCTTGTTCAGATGGCGATAGATGAAAAAATTCCCCTTTCTAAAGTTTTAAATGAATCTTTAATTGCGGGTATGGAAATGGTTGGAAAAAAATTTTCTGACGGTGAATATTTTGTTCCCGATATGCTTCTCTCTGCTCAGGCAATGAAATTCGGAATGCAGATTCTTGAACCATTACTAAAAGGTGATGAATCAAAAAAAATCGGGACTGTTATACTCGGAACGGTAAAAGGAGATATGCACGATATTGGTAAGAACCTTGTAAGGATGATGCTTGAAGGCGGCGGATTTGAAGTAATTGATGTTGGAATTAATACTCCGCCTGAAAAGTTTATTAAAACAGCAAAAAAATATCCTGATGCAATAATAGGAATGTCTGCTCTTCTTACTACAACTATGGAAAATATGAGAGTTTCTATTGAAACATTAAGAGCTAATGGATTAAAAAATAAAGTTATAATTGGTGGTGCTGCAGCAAGTCAGAAATTTGCAGATGAAATTCACGCAG
>MHAF01000138.1 GCA_001802865.1 Ignavibacteria bacterium RBG_16_34_14 | reverse complement strand
CTGTCAACAGAATCAATATAAACATCCACATTATTTAAGATTGTGTAGGCTGAGGAGAATTCTTTTTCTATAAGTTCACGATTAAAAATTCCGGTTTTGTTTATTGTAGTTGTATCTCCTGTTTCGGGCAGGTTCATCCAGTAATTTATTTTCATTTTACCTGAACCATCAGGATACAAATGAACTTCCTGAGTATAATTAAGGCACCCGTTTAGAGATACCAGAAATGTAAGTAGAAAAAGTTTTTTTAGATAAACCGTGAATTTATTATTTCTCAAAAAGTAAGCCTGTAAGTTTAATTTGTTCTATTAAACAGTTGATAGAAATATATCTAATTTTTCATTAAGTTTTGCTTCAAGATTCAAGAGGAGTACGTATGCCAACATATGAGTATAAATGTACAAAGTGCAATTATACTTTCGAGATCTTTCAGCCGATGAGTGCAGAAACATTGAAAGAATGTCCAAAATGCAAAGGGCTGATTAAGAGATTAATAGGAACCGGTTCCGGACCTATTTTCAAAGGAAGCGGATTTTATCAAACTGATTATAAAAATAAACCAGGTAATTCTGCTCCAAATAAAAAAGAAGGAAAGAAAGAAGAAAAGAAAGATTCTAAAAGTTCTGATAAGGGATCAAAAAGTACTGATTCATCTGAGAAAAAATAGAGGATAATTATAAATGGAATTTATCCAGATGAAATAAAAAACCCGCTCTTTTATTTAGCGGGTTTTTGTTGGGGAAAAAATGATATCTAAAAATCTGCACCAAGTGAAATATAATATTTTGGTTGCGAGAATCCTTCTACATCATAAGCCCAGGCAACATCAAACCTAAGAAGGAAGTAAAGGAAGAATATTCTGGCACCAAGTCCAGTACCTATTAAAAGATCTTTAGTTACAACATTGCCATTCTCGTTTCTTTCAAAAAATCTTAGCTCCTTAGTATTATCCCAGGCTGAACCTACATCTATAAAAGCAACTCCAAGTATATTACTGAATAAAATAGGAAGAGCACCCGTTAATAAATACTTTATTAAAGGGAAACGGAATTCCATATTCATAAGCCCATATTTGGTTCCGATTCTTTCAGCATAATTAAATCCTCTTAATGGTAAAGCCGGTGTAAGAAAGGCAAAGTCGGAAGCAGATTCAAGAGGAATATCTGTTGTTGCAAAAGTTCTGTTAATCCAGTTATCAATTCCACCTATAAAGAACCTTTGGGGATTAGCCCCACCTGAATATCCTCCTGATAATCTAAAAGCAAATGAATAATCTTCTCCGAACCGGAAGTAAGTTCTATAATCTCCGAGCAGAGAATAGAAGCTTAATTTATCATCATTTAATCCGGGGTTTCCAAACACATCAAACCTATAGCGTGTTCCTTCAACCGGAGCTGTGTATCCCCAAAGAACATTATCGTGAACAAAACTTGCACTTGGAATAATGTAGGATATTCTTTCTGTTTTTTCTGCAGGGTTATCCAGGTTTTCACTTGAAACATTTAGCCAGCTTAATCCGGCTTCAAACCTGAAAAACCTGTTTAGAGGATAGTTTATTGAACCAACCACTCCATAATTTCTGAATCGGAAGAGATTGGAAAATAATCCTCTTGTAAGGAATACAAAACGTGCAGTGTGGAATGCTTCAAATCCATAATTAATTCGTTCAGGCAGGTAATAATATGCTAAACCATAATCACTGTTTTTTAAATCAATTTGGAGACTTGTTAAACCAATAATCCTGTGATTACCAAGAACATCACTGAATGATATGACCGTTGTTCCAAGTAAACCATAAAGAGAACTGTATCCTGCATTAGCATAAATGAGATCGGGAGAGAAAGTAATTTTGTATCTGTTAACTTTGTAATCTCCCTGCTTGTCAAGATTATCAGTTAAATTGAATTGAGGTTGTTCTTCTTTTACAGAGTCTTTGGGTGCATCGAAATTTCCAAATACATAATTATCAAAATCAATCTGAACTGAATCTCCATAAATTTTAGTTGAATCGACATAGGTACCTGTATAAATCTGGAACTTTGCTGTATCAGTTTCATTTGAATTGTCCCCAAACATTTCAATATCTGTTTCTTCTTTTTCTTTATCACCCGATTTATTAAGCTTATTAATATATACCGTTGGCTCAAGCTTGTTGATTTCAGGATCAATTTCAAAAGGATTATTCAACAGGAAGATATTGAACGCAGCCTGATACAATGATGAAAAAGCAAGTTTCTTTCCATCTTTTGAAAGAGATAACTGGTAAAGACCATTGAGTGAATTTGTTATAGGAACTATATCTGTCAGATTATCAGATGAAATTTTCTTTTTGTAAATATTATTTATTCCATTTATATCTGAAATAAAAAGAATTTCTTTTCCATCAGGACTAACAGCAGGTGAGGTTACATCACTGGCAGGTAAATCAGTTATTCTTGCCATAGTGCGTGTTTCCAAATCAATTTTATAAATATCTTTTTGAGTGTAATCGAATTTATAAATTTTAAATGTATCAGGAAGAGTTTGGGAAAGGAAATCTCTTCTATCTGAAACAAAATAAATTGTCTTTCCATCCGGTGTCCAGGCAGGATTGTCATCTAAAAAGATATCATTTGTTAAATTTAAAATTTCTTTCGTTTCAAGATCATAAATAAAAAGATCGGATTCTTCATTAGTCTGCCCGATGAAAGCAATTTTATTGCCATCCGGCGACCAGGTAACACTTTTAATCCCCGACATTTTAATCGGCAGAATCTCCGTGTCTTCTTCTTCAACATCAATTACATAAACGACATCATACCCATTACTTTTTGCGGAAAGAACAATTTTATCTCCGTTCGGAGACCAGCTTAAACCAGGTGTTAAAATATTTAATTCTTCAAAGTCAGGCGTTCTGTTTCCTTCAACAAGCTTTTTAATAATTTTCCCATCAATGGCATCCATTAAGTAAACATCAAAATAATAATCTCTGTTGGATATGAAAGCGATTTTATCTCCCTGGGGTGAAATAGCCGGACTTGTATTATAAAAACCTCCATCTTCTCTATGGTCTGTTAATCTTTTAGCAAACTCATCAGGATCTTTCCTTATTGCAATATCGGGCCAATAGATTTTTTTAATTTCTTTTTTCCACCTTTCACTAAGTTCTTTAATGGATATACCAATTGATGATTTGAAACCTTCTTCAATACTTCCGGTGCTTTTTACTTTATTTACCAGTTCACCTATTTTTTCTTTCCCGTATTTATCAGCTATATAATTGAAAACAGCTTGTCCGCCTCTGTAAGCAAAGTAACCATCCAACTGCTGAATATCAGGAAGGTATTCACTTATCGCTGCATCGCGAATGAACATATCTGTATCAATATCCCAGCCCAAAGCTTGGTATTCTGCCATTCCTTCATTAAACCATAATGGAAGACTTATAGTTATATTATTTGAAATAATATTCTGAAGTGAACCGCCATAAAACATATCATTTATAACTGCATGAACTAATTCATGATGAACGAGGTGACGGAATAATTTATAAGAACCTGTAAACTGAATTACAACCCTGTTCTTGAAAAGTTCTGTAAATCCCTGGATACCTTCTGTAAGATATTGATCCGTAACATTTGTTTCCTGAAAATCATTCTGTGAATTGTAAACAATAATTGTTACACGATTATTTATTTTGTATCCAAAACTCTCCTGGATTGAATTAAGAGCATCCTCTGCAGCATGTGCTGTGAATTCAGCAAGTGTTGATCCTTCTTTATTAAAATAAATATCGAAATGTTCAGTCTGGATATAGTACCAGGTAAAAGATTTATATTGGACCTTGTTTTTCCCAAACTGGGCAAAGATATTTAGTGAAAAGAAGCCGAATAAAAGCAGAAAGAATATTAATCTATTTTGCATAATTTAATTTCCTTATTCTTCCGGTATAATAAAATCAAGTTCCGATTTATCAGTATCAACCCGTACTAATTTTACTGAAATTTTGTCACCCAAACGAAACTGTTTTTTTGAAACTTTCCCAATTAAAGCATATTTTTTCTCATCGTAAATATAAAAATCTCCCTCCAAATCCCGCAGTCGTATTAAGCCTTCTGCCAAATTATCAATTATTTTAACAAAAATTCCAAAATGAGTTATGCCGCTAATAACAGCGTGAAATTCCTCACCGATATGATCTTTAAGATATTCTATCTGTTTAAGCTTAATAGATAATCTCTCCGCTTCTATAGCATCCCTTTCACATTGTGAAATATGCTCTGCGATTTCATCCAGAACAGAAAGAGGATAGTTCATTTTATTTCCAGGCTTGCTGTAATCAAATAATAAAACATGTACCATCAAATCTGCATATCTTCTAATTGGTGAAGTAAAATGAGTATAATAATCAAACCCAAGCCCATAATGACCTATATTATTTTTAGAATAAACAGCTTTTGCCATTGAACGGATCGCAAGTTCATTAACCAATATTTCTTCTTCTTTTCCCTTTACCTGCTCAATTAATTTCATGAATTGCTGGGTTTTTGAAGCCGCATTTGGGTCAAAAGAGAATCCTAAAGATTTTACAAACCGTGCAAACTCATAAATCTTTTCAGTATCAGGAAGATCATGAACGCGGTAAATAAATGGTTTGGCTGTTTTAACTGGGAACCCAATATGCTTTGCAACAATTCTGTTTGCTAAAAGCATAAACTCTTCAATAAGCATATTGCTTTCTTTTATCTCTTTAGTATATATCTCAACTGGTTTTCCGTTCGAATCGAGTCTGAATTTTATTTCGGGAGTAAAGAATTCAATTCCTCCTTCTCTAAATCTTTTCCGCCTTAAAATTCTTGCAAGATTATTTAAAGTGATAATCTCTTTAACTAAATCTCCTTTTTCATTTTCAATTATTTGTTGTGCTTCCGTGTAAGTAAATCTTCTTTTACTATTGATTATAGTTTTCCGAATGTCATGCTTAACAAGCTTACCACGGGGAGTTAATTCTGTAATAACGGAATACGTTAACCTATCTTTATAGGGAACAAGAGAACAAAGATTATTTGAAAGTTTTTCAGGCAGCATAGGAATAACGTGACCGACAAGATAAACGCTATTGCCTCTTCTTAAAGCTTGCTTATCAAGATAACTCCCTTTCTTAACATAATAACTTACATCCGCAATGTGAATTCCCACTTGTAAATTCCCATTCTCAAGTTCCTCAACAGATAATGCATCATCAAAATCTTTTGCGTCTTCAGGATCAATTGTAAAAACATTTTTATCTCTGAAATCAATTCTGTTTTTTATTTCCTCATCAGGAATTTCACTCTCAATCTCTTCTGCTTCAGCAATTACATTTTCAGGAAACTTATAAGGCAGTCCGAACTCTCTTGCAATAGATTGTGCTTCAGCTTCTTTTGAACCGGACTCGCCGATTACTTCAACAATTTCTCCTTCTGGATTCAGCATTGAAGTATCCCAGATAAAATTTCCCACAATAACTTTATCCCCCTTTTTTGCACCATTTAATTTTGATTCATCAACATAAATGTCACGGTGAATTTCCGGTTCATCGGGTTTAACAAAATAAAATGAATTAGATTTTCTGAGAGTTCCAACAATTTCTTCTCTTTTTCTTTTTAAGACTTTTGTTATTTGTCCCTCAAGATTTTTCCCTTTTTGTTTTGCGAAAAGAATCACTTCAACTTTATCACCGCTGAATGCTGTTTTCAAATTTCTTGCAGCAATAAAAATATCTCCCATATCTTTTCTTTCAGGAATAACAAAACCAAATCCTCCCTGGTTAATCTCAAGTTTTCCGGTAATTTTATTATCCTTTGGTATTGTGTTCAACTTATATCTTTTCCCTGATTTTGAAAGAAAATCTTCTTCATATAACTTATGCAGTGTTGCCTTTAAAGCTTCATAGTCATGCCCATCAGCGACCTTAAGACGCTTTGCAATTTCTTTGCTCTTAAATAATCTGTTAGGATTTTGTTTAAAGAAGGAGATGAGTTTCTTTTTCATTAGAATTCAAAAATATATTTAATGCCTACTTCATTAATCATTTCGTTGATATTGGTGGATTCCCTGTTGATTGATTCTTTTCTTTCAAGCCTTAAAAAAAGCTTCCGTGTAACCGGGTATTGAATTTTAATATTTGCCCGGCTAAGATCCTGGTAAACATCTGTAGATGTTCCTATCTCATATCTGAAATCTCCTGCACGTCCTACTAAACTTATTACAGTCGCTGTACCAACCTGGCGTAACTGCACGCTTTTAATTGCATCACCAAACTGTTCATTTAAAAAACCTCCCACTAAAGAACCTGCAAAGCTAGCCGCAACAGAAGCAATTTCGTTTCCTTTTTGTTGATCATCATTCCTGTAAAACTCATCCCGCAAAATAAACATCACAGCATCGGATGCATCATAGATAGGTGAAGGAGTATTATCAGCAATACTTTGTGCACCATAATAAACTTTTAAATTATCTTCATCACTAACTAATCTTTTAGAGAGATCTTTGAGAGGTCCTTTAATAAAAAGCCTTACTTCAACAGGAACCTCCTCACCGGCATCTGCCCCTTCGGCAGGGTAATAGTATCCTCTGTAGGTTGCAACAATATCCAGGTTAGGATTTGTAAGTTCGCCGCTTAAAAACTCTATTGATCCTTTTGCATCAAGAGTTTTTAAAAATTGAAGCGTAGAACCTTCAAGCAGTTTCAATTTTCCTTGTGTCTCGATCCTGGAGCCTGATTTTTCTACTCTAATACTCCCGTCCAGAACAGCCATCAGATTCTGGTTGAATTCTTTCGAAAGAACGTAAGTAATAGTAGCTTCTTCTTCTATTGTAACTTCGATATCATAATCCAAAATGCTTGTTTTTGATTTAGGCATTTCTGCATCTTCGCTGCGGCTTTCAGATATTCGAACAAGCCTGTCAAAATCCACTTTCTTTCCTTCTTCACCTAGCTGGATTGAATCTACAGCAAATTTATAAATATAATTTTCCGATCCGCTCTGGTAAGATGATTGTGTTTGAGGAAATGTAAGATCGGCTGCTTTAATTAAAACCGGAGCACTTATAAAAATTCTTTTCTCCTTAAATTCTATTTCAACATTTCCTTCAGTTCCAATAACCAGTTCACCATAAACTGAAGGGCTCGCAGGTTTTGAGGTTTCACTTAAAACTTTTAAATCACCATTAAATGAAAAACTGGATGAAGTAATATTAAAATTATCGAGAGTTGCTGTGCCGCTTCCAAATATTTTTCCACCATTTTCAGTTCCCTGCACATTTGCAATTACCAGGCTGTCTAATGTTAATTCATTCCCATTAATATTAACAAGCAGGGATGCATTATACTCCAGATTATTTGCTTCAAGGAAAAATGCTGCATCTTGTATTTTAAGATAACCTTCTGTTTTTAAAGTTGATGGTGTACCGGTTATTTTTAAATCTGAAGTAAACTCTCCTTGAAGCTTGTTAACTGCAGGGAGAATATCTCCGAACGCTCCAAGATTAAAACCATCAGAGTGGAGAACAATGTTCATCGGTTTTGACTGCATATAATTCTCTTCTGTACCTGTAAAAGAAAGATCAACAGGTATATCTCCCGTTATAGTAAGTGCTGTACATTCTTATTTAACATTGAATCAAGAAAAGCAAGATTGATATCAACATTCTTGTTGTTGTACTTAAAAATACTTTCCAGCTTTCCAAAGGTTTTACTTCCATAGGAAATACTGTCTATCAGAAGTTTCGCATTGATAATTGGCGAATTAAAGCTGCCGGTTATATTTGCATCAAGATTAATACTTGCATCAACACTATTCTCGGGTTTAGCGTTCATAAGATTAAGGCTAATATCTTTTCCCTTCCAGTCCTGTAAATTTATATCAAGTCCCTGGTTACCGGTTTGTGAAAGATATCCTTTAATATTTAATTCAGAATTATTATGGAGAAGCTTAAACTGATTTATATCCAGATTGCTTCCATCATAACTTAAATTCAAATCATTCCTGTTTTCTATTATAAACTTGCCATAAATAAATTTTAAAGTATCAATAGAAATATCTAATTGATTGTTGCTCAAATCTATTTGTGTAATTATTTTTGAAGAGAACGGATCCGGTTCCGCACTAAGGTTTATATCAGCAATATCTTTTTCCAAATTTAAGTTGAGAGCTAAATTATATATATGGCTTCCTGCAAATATCCATTCAGCATTTGTATTAAGATCAAGATTTAAATCTGTGGTAGAAGCTGCATTAAAACTATTCTGAACTCCAAGATCGAGTTCCATATTGGAAATAAAATAAGCAACCGTATCATTGTAGATTTTAATATATTT
>MHAF01000137.1 GCA_001802865.1 Ignavibacteria bacterium RBG_16_34_14 | reverse complement strand
TTAACCATTATGTTATAGTTAATCTCTGAGATCAAACCTTCACAAGGGCCATTGCATTTTTTTATATGATAGTCGAGACAGACTTTGAATTTTTTCTTATCAATTGCTTCTTGTGTAATATCAAGCTTGCAGCTTCTTATCTTAAAAACCTGGTTAATCATTCTAAGAGAAGATTTCATATTCTTTACATCTGTATAAGGACCAAAATATTTTGAACCATCTTTAATAATTCTTCTTGTAGGATAAACTCGCGGGTAAGGTTCTTTAGTTACTTTTATGTAAGGGTAAGATTTGTCATCCTTAAGATTAACATTGTAACGTGGCTTTAGTTTTTTTATAAGATTATTTTCAAGAACGAGTGCTTCAATTTCATTATCTGTTATGATAAGCTCGATATCATCAATCTTTTTTACCAATACAGCAGTCTTTGCAGAAAGAATATTTTCATGAAAATAG
The DNA here is from genome assembly GCA_001802865.1 of Ignavibacteria bacterium RBG_16_34_14. Classification (GTDB taxonomy): domain Bacteria; phylum Bacteroidota; class Ignavibacteria; order Ignavibacteriales; family Ignavibacteriaceae; genus RBG-16-34-14. The sequence goes on along the minus strand of MHAF01000137.1, from coordinate 5,034 downwards.
CTTTTTACCCTGTGTTTAAGGTTATTAGCTTTTCCAACATAAATAACCTTTCCCTTATCATTAAGGAACTGGTAAACGCCCGGTTTACCGGGAAGATTATTTAGTATAGTTTCTACTTTTGAATTCATATTAATTAATTAGATGCAAACCTGAGACTTCATCCTATTGAAAATTAATAGAAAAAAATCATTAATAAATGAAAAAGGAAATAATGTATGAAGAAGGGAAGTAATTAATCTTTCAGCACAGCATTCTTTGCAATAACAACAATGCCGCTTTCAGTTACAGTAAATTTCTTTTTATCTCCCTCAAGGTCAAAACCAATTTCATATCTTTCAGGTATGATAACATTCTTATCAATAATTGCACATCTTATCCTTGCGTGTCTTCCCACATTAGTATTATTCATAATTATTGAATCAGTTACATAAGCAAAACTGTTTACTCTTACGCCTGGTCCAAGCAGAGAACGCTCGACAAGTCCTCCTGAAACAATAGAACCATCACATATTAATGAGTTCAATGTCCGCCCAACTCTTTCACCTTCGTGAGAAACAGTCTTAGCCGGAGGAGACTGATACTGGTATGTTCTCATCGGCCAGCTAAAATCATAGAAGTTAAATTCAGGTGTAATACTGATTAAATCCATACTTGCTTCAAAATAGCTGTCAATAGTTCCAATATCTTTCCAGTAAGGTTTCATCTTCCTGTTTTCATCAAAAAATTTGTATGCAATTACACTCAGCTTTGATTTAACCATATAAGGGATAATATCCTGACCGAAGTCATGCGTTTTTAATTTTTGCTGTTCCATTTCCAGGATAACTTCTCTCAAAACATTTGCATTAAAAACATAAATACCCATATTAACAAAAGAGAAATTAGGACTATCAGGTATAACGGGAGGATCAGATGGTTTTTCAATAAAAGATTGAACATTATATTTATCATCAACGCCAACTATACCAAACCTCGGTCCTTCATCTTTTGGTACTTCAATACATGAAATTGTTAGGTCGGCTTTCATATCAATATGATATTGCAGAAGCTTCAGGTAATCCATTTTATATATATGATCACCACTCAAGATTAAAACCCATCTTGCTTTTCGTTCATTTGAGAAGAGATTTATATTTTGATAAATAGCATTCGCAGTACCAAGATACCAGTCATTGTTCATCTTTCTCTGGGGAGGAATAGAATAAATGTATTCGTTTAACTCCGGATTAAAAATACTCCATGCCTCAAGTAGATGCTGATTAAGTGAATCGGATTTATATTGCACAAGAACATAAATTTTCCTGAAACCGGAATTGAGACAGTTTGATAAGGCAAAATCAATAATGCGGTATTTGCCCCCGAATGGAACTGCGGGCTTTCCTCTGAATGCGGTAAGCGGGTACAGTCTTTCTCCCTGACCACCAGCTAAAAGCATAGTTACCGTTTCTCTAAGTATTGATGAGCCCGGAAAAATCATAATCTTTTCTTTTCTTACTTGTTAATAATATATTGAAATATGATTTGATTGGCAATCTTACAAGTTGTTAATTTATAGTAAGGATATCTTTATTTGTTTATAAGAACATTAAAAATAAAATCAACCGTGAGAGCAAAAACAAAAACCGGGTTAGTTTCCTTTTGTGCGTTTACTATTTTCTTTGTTATCGGATGGAAGTTTGGTATTTCACCGATCAAAGAATCCTTAGAAACAGCATCCACTAATGCAAGATTTGTTAAACAGCAGTTATTTGGATTACCACAAGTAAATATTCCGTCAAATTACATTTCTGAAAATCAGTACGATACTGATATTCTTCATTATGATTTAAGCTTTGATCTTTATCCTGAAAAGAAATTACTTATTGGGAAAGCTGTAATTACCGGAACATTTAAGGATTCACACTTGCATACACTGGATTTAAATTTATATGATAACATGAAAGTAAGTTATTTAATTCTTAATAGGGAAAAGGTTCCTTATCTTCATGAAGGGACACGATTATCAATTTCTTTTAAAAATGAAATAAGTGATACTTTTATTGTTGAAATTCATTATGAAGGAAAACCTAAACGGATGGGACTTTCATCTTTTGTATTTAACGAGATAAACGGCAGATCAGTTATTTATAATTTAAGTGAACCTACATTTGCATCAACATGGTATCCATGTAATGATATTCCTGATGATAAAGCTTTAGCTGATATTCACATTACAAATGATTCAATCTATACTTCTGTATCGAATGGTGTTTTAATTGATGAAGATCTAATTGATGGAAGGAAAACAACTCACTGGAAAATTCTATATCCTATTTCAACTTATCTAATCTCTCTTTATTCTTCAGAATATGTGAACTTCCAGGATTATTATTACTCAAATATTACCAATGATTCGTTACCATTAGAGTATTATGTTTTTCCGGAGCATTATGAAAATGCGAAAAAGGATTTTGAAGAGCATCCTCAATGGATGGAGTTCTTTTCAAAAGCTTTTGGTGAATATCCTTTTATGAAGGAGAAGTACGGAGTAGCTGAATTTCTCTGGCAGCTTGGTGCTATGGAACATCAAACTATAACCGGTATAGGTTCTAATTTTGTAAGTGGTAGAAAATTTTTTATGGATATCTATGTTCATGAACTTGCCCATCATTGGTGGGGTAATGCTGTTGGACCTAAGAGCTGGAGAGATATATGGTTAAATGAAGGTTTCGCAACCTATTCTGAAGCACTTTATGATGAACATCTAGCTGGATCCGATGCATTGAAATCAACAATGCTTTCAAAGTACCAGGATAATTTTACTGGAAGACTTTACGATCCGGGTGATGATTTATTTAGCCAGACAATTTATGATAAAGGTGCATGGGTTTTACATATGCTCCGGTGGGAAGTTGGAGACTCAAGTTTCTTTAAAATCCTTAGAGATTATTTTGAAAAATATAAATATAGGTCTGCTTCCACGAATGATTTTAAGAATGTTTGTGAGGAAGTTTCAGACAAAAACCTGGAAAAGTTTTTTGATCAATGGGTTTATGAAGGAGATGATCAGATAATGGTGAATTTACGATGGAAAATTGAATCAAGAAAAAATGATAATGTAATAGTTAGAATTGACTTTGTACAATTGCAAGATAGATACAAAGAATTTCATTTCACGGTTGAACTCCAATTCATTGATAAGAATGGAAAGCATGAAAATACTCTCTTTTACATAGATGAACGAGAGGAAACATTATATCATGAGCTTAAATTTGTACCTAAGAATGTTATTGCTGATCCCAATCATTGGTTATTGGCAGAGATAGCTGTCTCCCAATGACTAATGAACAGGTGACATACAGAATAATTATGAAATCAATGATTTTCATTCCTTCAGTACTTAAATTATGTATTAAAAATAAAGCGAAATGTGAATAATACTTACCTGTTTATCTCCGATATTCATCTTGGACTAAAAAGTAAAGAAGTGGAGAAACAAAAAGAAGATCTGCTTGTAAAATTTCTTCGTTTTGCTAAAGATAATTGTAGTGAGCTTTTTATTCTGGGGGATCTGTTTGATTATTGGTTCGAATATAAACGTGTTTATCAGAAAGGATTTTATAAAACTTTAGCCGCACTCAAAGAGATAACGGAAAATGGAGTTAAAATTCATTATATAATTGGCAACCACGATTTTATGCATAAAGATTTTTTTGTGGAAGAAATTGGTGCAAAATTATATGAGAATGATATTATCACTGTATTAAACGGTTCAAAGTTTTATCTTGCACATGGTGATGGACTGGTTAAAAACGATATTGGATATAAAATCCTAAAAAAGATTTTGAGAAATAAATTCATTCAGAAAATATATTCATTAATTCATCCTGATCTTGGAATTGCTCTTGCAAGAAATACAAGTAAATCGAGCAGAGATTATACTGCCAGGAAAGATTATGGCGAAGAAGATGGTTTATATATTTTTGCTAAGCAAAAAATTGATGAAGGATTTGATTATGTTTTGCTTGGTCATCGTCACAGAAGATATTTCAAAGAATATAAAAATGGCTTTTATATAAACCTCGGTTCCTGGCTTGATGCTCCTTGTTACGGTATATTTAAAGATAATAAATTTGAAATAATAGATTGTAAAGCAAAAGCGGATCCTTTTGAGAGAAATTAAATGGCTAAAAGAAAAATTCCAGATAATGATTTAAAAAGATATTTCAATGATCCTTCTTACAGGAATAAAAAAAGAACATCGGGAATCTTTAAAGAAAAAAAATCCAGACTAATAATTTTATCAATAGTCCTGGTAGTTTTTTTAGCATTAGTTATTTACATCATCAGCGGCTTACCTTCGCTTGAGGAACTGGAAAATCCAAGTCCGCAGCTTGCAAGCAAAGTTTATACTGCGGATGGTGAAATGCTCGGACAATTCTTTATCGAGAACAGGATTGAAACAGATATTGATAGCCTCCCTCCTTTTCTTATTGATGCTTTAATTTCAACCGAAGACAGGAAATTTTATAACCATTGGGGGGTTGATCTTTCACGTTTCTTTAAAGCTATGGTAAAGAATGTTTTTACTTTTTCCAGAGAGGGTGCAAGTACAATTACACAACAGCTTGCAAAAAATCTTTATGAACTAAAATCAACCGATGAAAATTATTTTGATACCGGTATAAGAAAAATAAGAGAATGGGTAACTGCAATTCAAATAGAAAAGAATTATACAAAGAAAGAAATCTTAGAACTTTATCTCAATGTCTCTTATTTCGGAAGAAGCGCTTATGGTATTGAATCAGCTTCAAAAGTTTATTTCAATAAAAAAGCAATTGATCTAACACTTCCTGAAGCAGCTTTATTTGTTGCTTTACTAAAATCCCCCGTTGCTTATGATCCGGTTAAAAGAGTTGAGAATGCTGTTGCCAGAAGAAATCTTGTTATACACAATATGGTTGTTACAAATAAACTTAGTGAAAGCGATTATGAAAAGTTTAAAACACAACCTATTAATCTCCCTTCAGAAAGAATTGGTGGAACTATAACTGA
>MHAF01000136.1:21373-23388 GCA_001802865.1 Ignavibacteria bacterium RBG_16_34_14 | reverse complement strand
AGTTATCACACTTTCTGTTGTTAATATTAACTCTATTAACATCTGTGTCTCTTTTTGCCCAGTTGGATTTTTCCAAGCATTTGCTAGATGGAAATTTTGCTCGTGCAAATGGCGTAGTAAGTGCGGATGTTGATGGAGACGGTGATATGGATATACTCGGTTCGGCAATAGACGCAAACACTATTGCCTGGTGGGAGAATAATGGAAGCCAATCATTTACCAAACACATAATTGATGGATCTTTTCTCGGAGCGCAGTCAGTTCAAGCCGCAGACGTTGATGAAGATGGTGATATTGATGTATCGGCAGCGGCATTTATTGGGAATGAAACAGCCTGGTGGCAGAATGATGGAAACCAAAACTTTACAAAACACATTATTGATGCAGTTGTTGGAACAGGTGTTTATCCAAAAGATGTAGATGGGGATGGGGACCTGGATTTTATAGGTGCGTCATTTTTTGATAATTCTATAAGCTGGTATGCAAATGATGGAAGCCAGAATTTTACAAAGCACCAAATCGAAGGTAACTATTCTGGTCCATTCGATGGTTACCCTGCAGATATGGACGGTGATAACAATATTGACGTCTTAGGATCTGCAGGTTTAGGAGGTACAATTGACTGGTGGAAGAATGACGGAAACCAAAGCTTCACCAAATATAATATTGCAAATAATTTAAACGGACCGAGACACCTTTATGTAAGTGATGTTGATGGTGACAATGATCCTGATATTTTAGGAACACAAGTATTTGGAGACGAATTTTTATGGTTTGAGAATGTCGGAAACCAAAACTTCACCAAACATCTCTTAGATGGAACTATTAATGCTCCATTTGCAATATATGCTGTAGATCTTGATAATGATGGCGATATGGATATAATAGGTGCTTCGATAAATCCCGGCAGTTTAATTACATGGATGAACGATGGAAATCAGAATTTCACGAAAACGGTTATTGATGGAAATTTTCCCGGAGCTAATTGTGTTATCACTGCGGATGTTGATATAGATGGTGATTTAGATATTCTAGCAACAGCAGAGTTTGGGAATGGTCAAATAGCTTGGTATGAGGTTTTAAGTGTGCCGGTGGAATTAATTTCATTCACCGCTCAGGCACAAGATCAAACAGTAATTCTTAATTGGGTTACTGCTACCGAACTAAATAATCACGGTTTTGAGATCCAGCGTAAAGTTGTAGGAAATGATTTTGCTACAGTTGGTTTTAAGGAAGGTGAAGGAACAACTACAAATCAAAAAGAATACTCTTATGTTGATAAAAACCTGGCGGATGGAAGATACTTCTATAGATTAAAGCAAGTAGATTTCAACGGAGTATATGAGTACTCTAATACAATAGAAGTTGATGTCAGATCACTGGATAACTTTACACTCGAGCAGAACTATCCCAATCCATTTAATCCAACAACAACAATTGGATATGTGCTTCAGGAAAAGAGCAGCACCAAACTCACTTTGATGAATGCAATTGGAGAAGAGGTTGTGATCTTGGTGAGTGAAGAACAGGATAAAGGATATCACAAAGTAGATCTCAATGCAAGCAACTTACCAAGCGGAGTTTATCTATATAAACTGCAAGCAGGCAATTTTGTTCAAACAAATAAAATGTTGTTATTAAAATGATAACTTACAAACCCAGTTCCTCAAAGGAACTGGGTTTGTAGAAAATGGTGGTTTTCAAATTTGTCATTTGATTTCACAAATCATTTTTGATGAACAGAATTTATAAAGGAGTTAAAAGATGAAACGATATTTTATAATTGTTTTTCTATTTTTCATTAGAATTACTAATGCCCAAAACGAGTTTCAAAGTTTCATTAATCATGTCAATTCTTTAAGTGACTCTTTAGAGAAAGCTGCAGCGATTGATAGTTTTATTGTTTATGCAAGGACAAAAGGGATTCCATTTATAGAAAATGACAGCGCTAATTTTATTTACAGGGGCAATGTAAACATAAATTTTGTGGCGGGTGATTTTAACGATTGGGCATT
>MHAF01000136.1:3216-21336 GCA_001802865.1 Ignavibacteria bacterium RBG_16_34_14 | reverse complement strand
TATTACTCACGTACATTTGAATTAAACGCACGCATTGATTATAAATTCGTATTAAATGGTACTGATTGGATACTTGATCCTGAAAATCCTCACCAGGTGCTGGGAGGATTCGGGTCAAATTCAGAATTAGCGATGCCTGAATATGTTCAGCCCTGGGAAATAAATTATCAAAGTAATATACTTCATGGAAATATAGAGGAAACAAATTTTTTCAGCAGCACTCTTGATACCACATTTGAAGTACAAATTTACCTGCCGCCCAGTTATAACAGATCAAACCAAAGCTATCCCTCGGCATATTTTCAGGACGGAACGGATTATACAGATTTTGGTTATACAATAAATGTTCTTGATAATCTTTTGGACAGCAATAAAATTCAACCTATAATAGGAATTTTTGTAAAACCAAATAACAGGGATCAGGAATATGCATTTACCCGTAGATATGAATATGTGCAATTCTTCATTGATGAATTAATTCCTTTTATAGACAGCAGCTATAAAACTATTTCTGATCCCGCTCAAAGATTGGTTTTAGGTCCTTCATTCGGTGGAAATATTTCCGGACTAATAAGTTATAATCATCCGGAAGTATTTGGTAATTGCGGTTTACAATCTGCAGCGTTTTTCCCTAATAATTATGAGGTTTTTAACTTATTCGTTAACAATCCTAAAAAAGATATAAAAATTCATTCCATCTGGGGAACCTATGAATCATTTTTTCCAAACCTTAGAGTTTTCAGAGATAGTTTGATAAATAAAAATTATGAGTTTGAGTGGGGAGAATTTCCGGAAGGGCATAGCTGGGGTTTATGGCGTGCTAACCTTGATAATATGTTAATTTATTTTTTCCCATCTCAACCTGCCGGCGTTGTTAATGATAATAAAAACATACCGCAAGGATTTAATTTAGCACAGAATTATCCCAACCCTTTCAACCCAAGTACAACTATTCAATTCCAGGTTCCGAATTCCTCATTCGTAAATCTAAAGGTATATGATATTCTTGGAAGAGAGGTCGCTACTTTACTTAATGAAGAAAAACCTGCTGGGATTTATGAAGTAGAATTCTCCGCATCAGGACTATCAAGCGGAATTTATTTCTACAAACTTCAGGCAGGTACTTTTATTGAAACCAGGCAGATGGTTTTGATGAAGTAATACGAAAATCTATTTCATAAAATCCCACTTAGCTTCTGTTGAGTGGGATTTTTTATTTGCTCTTTGCAAATTCAAACCGCTTGCATCTGATTAAATAAAATTTGATGTTCATTCCTGAAAAAGCATCTACAACTAGGGAAGAGTTAATTTTTCTCCCGAATTATTTATACACTTAATCAATAAGATGATTTTAATGAAGTAAAATATTTCATATTCATTATCTTCAAAGCCTCAGGTTTAACTGAGGCTTTTTATTAAATTTACCTTCAAATTTTCAATTACAAATAACTGAAATGAATTATTTATCCGGAGTAGAATTATATTTTTCTGAAAAGATAAAAGAAAATGGCCTCAGCATTTGCTATGATGACTATAAACATATTGTTAAAGTGATGCGTCATTCTGTTGGAGATGATATTTATGTAACAAATGGTAAAGGGAAGATTTTCTTATCAATCATTAAAGAAATTAAAAAAGATTCCTTAACTGCATCGGCAAAAAGAGTATTACAGTATGATAATAAACTAGCAAATGTCTTTTTCTGCATTCCTAAATTGAAAAGCAATGAGCGTTTTGAATTTGCCCTTGAGAAATGTACTGAACTTGGTATAACCAATTTTATCATATTTGATTCTGAAAGAGCTATGCACAAATCAGATAAGAGAGAAAGATGGCAGAAGATCGTTCTTGCGGCAATGAAGCAATCTTTAAGAAGTTATCTCCCGAATATAAATGTTATAAATTCTGTTAATGAAATTCTTAAACTGGAAGGAAGAAAAATTCTGCTTGAACAGAATTCGGTAAACCAAATCTCAAAATTGAAAATAAATAAAAATGAAAAGTATTATTTTATCTTTGGTCCTGAAGGAGGATTTACAGAAGAAGAGATTAATTTATTTGATGAGAAGTACAAATTAGCTGAGAATCGTTTAAGAACAGAAACAGCGGTAGTTAAATGTGCATCAATTATAGTGGAATAATTGAGTAATGGAATTATGGAATAGTGGAGTAATGATGTAATGCTTTTTAAATCATTTATTAAATTCCATTATTCCAGTATTCCATCATTCCTGCTCGTTGCGGTAATAGCTTCACTTTTTTTTGGTTGCTCCAGTTCAACACGTTTTGGTAAAGAAGAATCAGAATCAAATAAGGAATATGATAAAGAAAATATCCTGGAAACTGTAGAAGGTGTTGCTTCTTATTATTCAGAAGAATTTCATGGAAGAAAAACTGCAAATGGTGAAATCTACGATATGTATGGGTTGACTGCTGCACATAAAACATATCCTTTCAATACAGAGGTTCGAGTAACTAATCTTTCTAACGGGAAAGCAGTTGTACTTAGAATAAACGACCGTATGCCCGGTTATAAAGGAAGAATAATTGATGTTTCTTTCCAGGCAGCAAGAGAACTTGGAATGATATTATCCGGTACAGCAAATGTAAAGGTAGAAGTTTTAAATTGGGGAGAATGAAAGAGGTATAAGGTATAAAAGTATAGAGGTATAAAGTATAAATATTAACCCTTATACCATATACCATATACCTTATAACTATATACCTAAGGTTTGAGAGTCCTTAACGGAATTTAAATGAATTAACAACAACTTAATGGAGTTTTAAATTGGAATGGATAACTGATCCGCAGTACTTAATTGCATTTCTCACTTTGACTGTCCTTGAAATTGTTTTAGGGATAGACAATATAATTTTTATTTCCATTGTCTCCGGCAAACTTCCCGAAACAGTTCAGCCAAAAGCAAGAGTAGTTGGTTTAGCTCTTGCAATGATTATGAGAATTCTTCTTTTACTTTCCCTTACCTGGATAATGCGATTGACAACTCCACTTTTTGTAATTCTTTCTCAGGAAATTTCAGGGAGGGATTTGATTCTTATAATTGGAGGCTTATTTCTAATTGGGAAAAGTACTTTTGAAATTCATGACAAGCTTGAAGGAGAAGAAGGAGGAAAATCTGCAAAAGTAAAACCATCTTTCTCAAGTGTGATTATTCAGATATTACTTCTTGATATAGTTTTTTCTCTCGATTCAGTAATCACCGCAGTTGGAATGGTAGATAAAATTGGAGTAATGATTACTGCTGTTATTATCGCCGTCATTTTTATGATGATCTTCTCAGCTTCGATAAGCAATTTTGTTCACAAGCATCCAACAATAAAAATACTTGCTTTAAGTTTCCTAATTTTAATCGGGCTCTCATTAGTTACAGAAGGATTTGATCAGCACATATCAAAAGGTTATATCTATTTTGCAATGGCATTTTCTGTTTTTGTAGAAATGCTGAATATTAAAGTAAGGGGAAGAAAAGAAAAACCAGTTAAATTAAGAGAAGCTTATTTAGAGAAGGAGTGATTAGGTATAAAGGTATAGAGTATAAAGGAAGATTCCCTATACCATATACCTTTATATCTTACTATTATTCATTCGTTCTTTTTTGTTTGCCTAATTCCTTGGAAACACTCTCCCACCAATCTTTTTTAACAATATTATATTTCATTTTTTGTTTATCTTCAAGAGAAGATTCAATCTTGGCTTCAAGAGCTTTCCGTTTTTCTTCAGAAGGATTATTAAAGTAATCATTTAACGCGACTTTAATCTGATCGGTTTGCGTTTGTGTCAAAAGGACTTTTTGCTGCAGTTTAATTGCAAGATTATCAGTAACCTTTGATGTTGACTGTGCATTTGTTGAAAAAATGAATGCTAATGCAAAAAATATTATTGCAAAGCTCATTAATATTTTATTATTTTCTCTCTTAGTCATTATTAATGTCCTTCAATTGTTGTATTAAAACTAATATCTCTTAAATGGAATGTCAATGTTTATTAATTGGGTTACATTATCATCACAAAAAAGGAGGTTCTATGCGTTATTCTAATCATTTGTTAACTCTGGTGTTTTTTTGCTTGTTTCTACAATCTCTGAATGCTCAAAGTTCCCCAGGTTTTATTGCTGATATTTTAGCTGAAATGGAATATGTTCAGGGACAAATACTTCAGCTTGCGGAAGCAATGCCTGAAGATAAGTATAGCTGGAGACCTGCAGAAGGTGTACGTTCTGTTGGAGAAGTTTTTATGCATATTGGTGTTGGCGATTATTTTTCTCTAAGTTATGTAGGGGGTTCATTACCGGAAGGTTTTGGTCCGGATATGGATAAATCAATTACCAAAAAAGAGGAAATTATTAATTTTCTAAAAAAATCTTATGAGCATGTAAAGAAAGTTATTTCGGGTTTGAAAGAGGAAGATCTGGAAAAACCTGTTGATTTTTTTGGAAATAGCTCGAATATACGCAGAATGCTTCTGCTTCTTTTATACCATAATCATGAACATCTCGGTCAATCTGTTGCTTATGCAAGAATGAATGGAATAACTCCTCCCTGGTCAATGAAAAACTGATTTTCTTTATAAATAGTAGTTTAAACTCATTCCATCAGGAATGAGTTTTTATTTTAAAGTAGATATATATTTTTTTAGTAATTTTTAAGTTGATATTTTTTAAATTGAAAGAAGATTTATTTGATTGAAGATTCTGCAAAAAAAGTAATTGACAAACATTTAGAAACCTTAAGCAAAGAAGGATTTAAAATTACTTCTCCTGAGAAGAAAGAATTTAATTTTGAAGCATCAATTATTTTGGGAAAAGAATCAATAAAATTGCTGGTCTTTTTTGGTAAGAAAGGAAATAAAACTATTCTCCAGGGAAACAGAGAAAGTGATGTATTTAAGAGAGTAAATTCAATTTTATTTGGTATAGATTTGTTCCCTTCAAATGAAGTTAGTGAACCGGAATCATATATCGGAATTGATGAATCCGGTAAAGGAGATTATTTCGGTCCTCTTGTTATTGCAGGAGTTTTTGTTGATAAGCAGATAAGAAATCAAATTATAAAAACAGGAGCTAAAGACAGTAAGGAATTATCCGATTATAAGATAAAGAATATTGCGGCAGAAATTAAAAAAATTCTTACGGCAAAAAATTATAATATTGTTACAATAAACCCGGAAAAATATAACCAGCTTTACTTAAAGATTGGAAATGTAAACAAACTGCTTGCATGGGGACATGCCCGTGTTCTTGAAAATATTCTTTCAAATGTAAAAACAACTGATGCGATTAGCGATAAATTTGGAAATGAAAATTATATAATCAGCAGCTTGATGTCTGAAGGGAAAAAAGTTAATTTAATTCAAACACATAAAGGTGAAAGGTTTATCGGTGTAGCTGCGGCATCAATTCTTGCAAGAGAAAAATTTATAGATTGGTTTATAAAACAGGAAAGAGAATTGAAAATAAATTTACCCAAAGGGGCATCTTCACTTACTGAAGCAACTGCCAAAAATATTATTAAAGAATCTGGTGAAGATTTGTTGAGTAAAATTGCTAAACTTCATTTTAAAACGACAAAGAAAATCCTTTCAGAATAGGAGTAAAAGAAAATAATTATGGGAAAATCTAGAATAAGACGTATAGGAATATTAACAGGAGGAGGAGATTGTCCCGGACTTAATGCTGTTATAAGGGGTGTTACCAAACCTGCTCAGGATTATGGTATGAGTGTTTATGGAATTCTTGATGGATTTGAGGGACTTGTTGAAGGCAGAGCAATAGAACTGACAAATAATGATGTTTCAGGAATTCTCGCCCGTGGTGGAACGATTTTAGGTTCCTCAAACAAAGGAGATCCTTTCCACTGGCCAATAGAACGAGGTGATAAGACGGAAATTGTTAATAAAGCAGAAGAGGCCATAAAGAATTATCAGACGTGGAATCTTGATGCGCTTATTGCAATTGGTGGTGACGGAACAATGCACATTTGTAATAAATTAGTTCAAATGGGATTAAATATAATTGGAGTTCCTAAAACAATTGACAATGACCTTGATGCAACAGATATTACTTTTGGTCATGACTCTGCAGTATATGTTGTAATGATGGCTTTGGACAGACTGCATACAACAGCTTCTTCCCATCATCGTGTAATAGTTTGTGAAGTGATGGGAAGATATGCAGGATGGATTGCATTAAATGGTGGTATAGCTGGAGGCGCAGATATAATCTTAATTCCTGAAATTCCTTTCTCATGGCAGAAAGTTTATGATAAAATTCACAAGCGTCAATTGATGGGAAAAAAGTTCAGTCTTGTTTGTGCAGCTGAAGGTGCAAAAGCAGAAGGTGGTGAAATGGTTGTTAAGGAAAAGGATATAAAAAGAACTGATCCAATCCAGCTTGGTGGAATTGGAGCAGTTGTAGCAAAAAATATTGAAAAGAATACTGGCAGAGAAACGAGAGTCACAGTACTTGGCCATTTGCAGCGTGGGGGAAGCCCAACACCGTTTGACAGAATTCTTGCAACAAAGTTCGGAGCTTTTGCAATTGAACTTGCATCTCTTGGAAAATTTGGTAGAATGGTAGCATTAAAGGGTAATGAAATTAAAAGTGTCAAAATAGAAGATGCAATAGGTAAACAAAAACTAGTACAGCCGGATAATCAGGCTGTGTTTGCAGCTAAATCAATTGGTATTTCATTCGGAGTATAAGAGGTTTTTTAACCTGGTTAACAGGAGGCAGGTTTGATTTTACTGAGCTCTTATATATATTTGAACGCTTAAATCTGACCAATAAATTTTGTTATTTGAAATTTAGAATTTTAAAGGGGTTCCCGATTTATATCGGGATAAACTTCGTTCAGCTTGCCCGCCTTAGGCGGGTAAATTAGAACGTCTGTCCCGACAAAGTCGGGAAGGCCACGAGTTCGAAAAAAAAGATTAAAATAATTCTTTAAGAAAACTTAGGGGTCGTAGTTCAGTTGGTTAGAACGCCTGCCTGTCACGCAGGAGGTCGCGAGTTCGAGTCTCGTCGGCCCCGCTTAATAAAGCCTTGTAACAGAAGAAGTTACAAGGCTTTTGTATTTTAAAGTAAAATCCACTGAAGTAGTAATTGAAGTGGTAGTCTCAATTATTGAAGTAGATATCCCTCCAACTTCTCATAAGCCTGCTTGTGTTTTTCCGGTTTCATCTTACCAAGGTTCATTAGCTTCCACTTAACAGCCGGAAGATCTTCTATTCCTTCAATACCTAACAATTTCCATTCAGGCTTTCTGTTCTTAAATGAAAGCAAAAACTTTATTTCATCTTCAGTTAAAAATCGCTTTATCTTTTTTATAAGTTCAGTCCTGACATCAGTCACATCATATAATTTAACTTCTTCTGTTGTCATGCCCGCGAACTCATTTTCAAATATCTGCTTTATATCTTTCAATCCCGGATTAAGAAGTTCCACCATTGGTCTAGCATGACTTATCAGATAAACTATAAATGCTTTACGAATATTATCAGTCAACCCTTCATTGTTAAATAGCAGCTTGATATCAAAAAGATCACGGGGATGTTGTCTATCTAATGCAGCACAAATCTTACCACCATAAAGGTCCTCAAAAGATAAAGTAGTAGCAGACAATGTTAATTCAAATATCTCTTCAGCCTTAGTGCATAATCTTTTTCTGACAGGTGGATAAACAATTCCTCTTATGACTGTATTCGCTTCAATCTTTACAGTAGCATCTTTATCTCTGATAATAAGACCATATATTAATTTACTCTTTGCATCTTGTTTTTGCCTCGTCTGAATTCCCGGAAATATTCTTTTAATTCTATCTTCAATACTGGCAAGTCGATTATTAATATCTACTAATGATAAACCTCGATCCTGTACAATTAAATAAGCTAAGTCAATATCCACTGATAAACGTGGATAGTCCCGCCAGAAGAAATTAATTGCTGTCCCACCCTTAAGTGCAAAAACATCTTCACGCATTACAGAAGGTAATATCCGAAGTAATAACTCAGCTTGTTTTTGATATATATTATCCAACATATTCCATCGGTACTGTTATATTATATTTCTTATTAAGAACTCCGTGCTCTACAATAGACCTCTTACCACTGCCAAGATTTATCCTATCCAGGTTCAATTCCTTTACCCATGAATGATCATGTTTTTCTGCCATGAAAAGAAATAGTCTTTTCACCTTCACAGAATTACATTCCTCAAGCAGTCTCTGAACAAGTTGTGGTCTCAGAGTAGTCAATCCTTCCATTATCTTTGCAGCTTCATCAAAAGACTGTTCTTTAGGAACAAGGTATAACATTTCCATAGAAGCTAACTCAGGAGTTGAGATTTTGATGTAAAAATTTCCTGCATTTAACAATGAAAAAAATTCTTCCTTCGTGTATGCAAAAACTTCATTTCTTATCAACACTATCTGCTTATATTTTTTCAACCACACGTGGATATTTTCTTTTCTATTGCTGAACAAATAAATCTTGCCTTCGCGTGGATTTATATAATGACTATATCCTTTTAAACTTAATGCAGTTTTCCCTCCCGCATGTAATGTTGTATTTGATTTTCTTTGTAATCCAAATAAAGCTCCTTGCCAATCAACCTTATCATTATAAAGTTTATACATACCTCGTACAAACAATTCTATCCATTTTGAATTTGAATATATTTTAAGCAGCTGAGAAGTATACCCAAGTTCTTCAAGTTCCTTTACTGTTTTTATAGTGCCTCTGGGCCAATTACTTACCAGCCGGTTTATTTTTGTCTTTTTTGATATATCATTCATATATGAATCCATACATATTTAAACCCGAAGTTGAGTTTATTTTTGTCAAAATTCATATATAATATATATATGAAAACTAACAAATACAAACTTGACATTCAGGATAATGGAATAATTAATTGGAACAAAGTTCCTTTCTGTAAAATACCTGATCAGATTTTTGAGAAGTATGCATTAAAGAAAGGAGATATCCTTTTCGCACGAATAGGAGCAACTGCAGGCAAAACAACTTTCATTGATGATTCCCCAAAAGGAGTATTTGCATCTTATCTTATAAGGTTTTTAAGCAAGGAAGTTGACCCCAAATTTATTTACTACTTTACCCAATCCAGGCTTTATTGGAAACAAGCATTGCAGCTAAGAGAAGGACAACTTAAAAAAGGACTGAATGCTAATACTTTAGCAAAATTCAAAATCAAATATCCTGCTTCAATCAAAGAACAAAAAGCCATCGCCGAAATTCTCTCCACAGTTGATGAAGCAATTCAAAAAGCTGATGAAGCAATAAAGAAAACAGAACGCATTAAACAGGGAATGCTGCAGAAACTTCTTACTGAAGGAATTGGACATAAGGAATTTAAGGAAACAAAGATTGGGAGGATTCCTAAAGAGTGGGAATATGTCAGATTCAATAAATATGTAAATGTACTTGGTGGTTTTGCCTTTAAGAGTAGTGATTATGCCCCAAGTGGCATTCCTTTAATACGCATTGCAAATGTTTCGTTTGGTAAAATTCTTTTTGATGATTTAGCATACCTACCTAAAACATATTTAGGTAAGTTCACGGATTATAGAGTTAATAAAAATGATATCCTTTTAGCACTAACCAGACCAATCATTAGTGGCGGATTGAAAGCCACCATTATAAATGCAGAACATACTCCAGCTTTATTAAATCAAAGAGTAGCTAAAATTAATACTCTTGATGAAAAACAATTACAACAAAATTATCTTAAACATTTTATCTCATCGCCATATTTCTTTAAACAAATGTTGCAAGCTCAGACGAGTACAAATCAACCTAATGTTAGCACAAAACAAATAGAGAATTTTCGGATAATAATCCCTAAACCAGATGAACAAAAAATAATTAGTGGTATTCTTGATGATATGCACGAGAAACTAAAATTATCTATTAAACAAAAAAAATATTTCGAAAGAATTAAACATGGTTTAATGGAAGATCTCCTTACCGGAAGGAAACGAGTAAGACTAAATTAAAAGGGTTAAGAATAATGAATCGTAACGAAGAACAGCTTGAAAAATATTTTATAGAAGAGTTTCAGAAGCTTGGATGGGAATATATTCCCGGCAGCAATCTCCCCAGAACCGGAACAGATGAACCATTAATAATATCTGATCTTCTTGATGCAATCAGAAAATTTAACAAGCATAAAAAGATTTCCGAAGATGATATTCAAAGAACATTAAATGAATTAAAGCTTGTAGTTACCGGGGTTAACGGCTCAAAGAAAATACTTGATTACTATAAGAATGGTATCCCCATAAAATATGAACAGGATAAAGTTGTTAAATACACTGCACTCTTCAATTATGAAAAACCTAAAGACAATAAGTTTATCGTAAGCAGCCAGGTTCATAATAAAGGAGCTAATTCAATTACTAATGATCTCATACTTTACATAAATGGTATCCCCCTTATAAATATTGAATTGAAAGACCCAACCAATCCTGCTGAAAGCTGGGAGAATGCTTACAACCAGGTAAAGGATTATGAAAGAACCGTTCCTGAATTATATAAATATGTTCAGATAGGTGTTGCTGCAGAAGCCTTTGCGAGATACTTTCCAATAGTACCATGGGAATCAGATACTAAAACTTATCGCTGGCGGATAAATGTAAAAGAGGGTGATCCTGAGCTGGATGAAGTTGATTCAATTATTCAAATGCTTAAGCCGGAAACTCTGCTGCAGATTCTGAAAGACTTTCTTTTTGTACGTTCGGAAAGAAGCCAGGATTCAAAGGTAATTGTACGCTATATGCAGTATGAAGCAGTCAATAAAATATATAACAGGGTAAAAGAAAACTATGAAGGAAAGTCGGATAAGAATAAAGGACTTATCTGGCATTGGCAGGGTTCGGGAAAAACTCTTGAGATTATCTTTGCTGCCAATAAGCTTTTTAATTACGATGCTCTCGGTACTCCGTCAATTTATATTATAGTTGATCGTGATGATCTTCAGACTCAGCTTTCAGATGAATATAACTTCCTCGATTTAAAGAAACCGCATACAATTGAGTCTATCCGGGAACTTAAAGAAAATATTGCTGCGGATAATTATAAAGGTAAGCGTGGAATCTTCATCGTGTTGATTCACAAATTTAATCCTAATGAATTCTTTCAGCTCGTTGAAGATGTTAATAGGCAGGCAGGGGAAACCATTAAAGACAGGAAGAATATTATCTGCTTTATAGATGAAGGACATCGCACTCAGGCAGGTTTATACGCAGCGCAGATGAAAGATATTTTCCGGAGTGCATTTTTCTTTGCTTTCACCGGTACACCGGTAGTAAGAAAAGGATTTAATACCTACAGTGAATTCTGTTATCCGCCAGAAGAACCTTATCTCGACAAATATTTTATTGTTCAATCTATTAAAGATGGTTATACAAAAAGAATTGTACATGAACCAAGACTTGATGGTCAACACCTTAATAAAGAAAATCTTGATACATTCTTTAACTCTGGATTAGAAGAGATTCCCGAAGAATATCGTGATGATATGAAGGAGGAAGTAAGGGCAAAACTTAACAGGATAAATATTTTCCATGAAGATCCTGATCGTATAAAGATTATTGCTGCCGACATATCAGAACACTTTACAGAAAACCTTGATGGAAGATATAAAGCTTTGGTTGTTGCAGGCAGCAGACTTGCATGTATCCGATATAAAAAAGCAATTGACTGCTGTCTTCCAAAAGAATATTCAGAGGTAATACTTTCATTCGACCGTAATAACGATAGATCACCTGAACGAAGAGAAATTTACGATTATATAAAAGATCTTGAACAGAGAAATCATGGCAAAGCTTACGAGGATATCCATAAAGAAACTATCAACAACTTCAAGGAAGAAGACCTTCCAAAGATATTGATTGTAACGGATATGCTTCTTACAGGTTTTGATGCCCCAATACTTCAGACAATGTATCTTGATAAACCGCTGAAGGAACAGAGACTGTTGCAGGCAATTGCAAGAACAAACCGTCCATATAAAGAAAAGGAAGCCGGGCTGATAATAGATTATGTCGGCATATTCGACAGGATAGAGAAGGCATTCGAGATTTATGAGCGTGAAGATATAGTTAATACAGTCATCAATAAAGATAAGCTCGCTGCTGATTTTGAAGATCGTATTAATAAGCTGAGTAATATCTTCGCAGGTGTGAACAGGGCTTATGATAAAGAGACGCTAACAACTACTATACAAATAATAACATCAGATAAATCAAAAGAACTTGAATTTGTTAATCTGTATAAAGAACTGCGCCGTATATATGAACTTCTTGGAAGTCATAAGGTTAAGATAGAAAATCTTAAAGAATATAAGTGGCTTACAGCTGTTTATTCATACTATATAAAAGTTGTTATAAAGGATGAAGAGTATGAACACTATGTAAGAAGCTTTTATAAGAAAACGATTGATATGATTCACCAGGAAACTGAAGTGGAAAAGATATACAAGCTCCCTCTGCAGAACAGCATTGATGAAAATTTTGTAAAACGGATATCTGAAGAAGCTGCAAGCAAAGAATATAAAACATCTAATTTTGTTTTTGCTCTTAACAAGTTTGTTCTTGTAGATCAACATAAAAATCCTATTTATGAATCCCTGATTGAAAAAGTTGAAAAGCTTGTAAAAGAATGGCGTGAAAGAATACGAATGAATGAAGATGTTACTGAGCAGCTTGAAGAAGCTGAGCAGATCATTAATGAAATAAATGATGTTAAGAAAAAGAAAGATGAATTCAATCTTTCTGATGAAGAGATGGCAGCATGGCTGATATTAAAAAATCAGCTTGGTATAAAAGAAAATGATGAGGAGTTAATTACTCAAATTAGAAATCTCTTTGATGAACTCGAGCAGATAAAAATTCCTGGTTGGACCAAAAATGCAGAGCTTAAAAAATCAGTTGAGACGAAATTGCGTCAGTTTCTTTTTATAAATGTGCGTACCAAATATCCTATGGATCTTGAAAAGATTAATTCAATTCACAAAAGTATTGGAGAGCAGCTAATTGACTATGAAGGTAGAAAATAGAGATATAAAATATCCTCGCATAGAATTGCGGACAGGACAACTTCATTTTATCCTGCCGATGAATATGCAGTATCATCCAATAATGGATAAATATGAATATTGGATTACTGAAAAGAAGAACGAGATAAATAAGGCTCTAAAGCATGCTGAGAAGTTAAAACTTCATTCCCGGAATCAGGAAGAAGTAAAAGTTCTAATCAATAAACTTATAGATGAATATTCTTCTGAATACAGTATAGTTGTTAACAGGATTGTTCTTAGAAAATTGATATCCAAGTGGGGTAGCTGCAGTTCACAAGGAAGTCTTACCTTTAATAAGATGCTCACTTATTTGCGGGATCATCATTTCAGGTATGTAGTTTTTCATGAGCTTATACATCTGATCGAAAGAAAGCATACGCATAAATACTGGTCATTAATTTCTGAAAAGTTTCCTGACTATAAAGAGATTGAGAACGAATTACTGTCATACTGGTTTTTAATAAATAAAAAGGGAAAGAGGTAAAAAATGAACTCTAAAGAAAATGAACAATTCATAACTTGCCCGGGATGTGGTAAAAAGATTCAACTTACTCAGGCATTAATGAGTCATATAGAAGCTGATCTAAAAACGAAGTATCAGGAAGAGTATGATAATAAAATTCAAGCCCGGGAAAAGAAGGTTAAGGATGATACAGAAAAAGCAATTACTGAAAAATATGAAACCGATCTTCAGGATTTAAAGAATCAGGTTTCTGAAAAGGACAAAAAGCTTAAAGATCTGAATAAACGAGAACTGGAACTCAATCAAAAAGAAAGAGACCTATCTGAAAAAGAAGGTAGTATTCAACTTAAGGTTGATGAACAAGTTAAAACTAGAATATCAGCCATTGAAAAGAAAACTAAAGAGGATACCGAAAAAATAATTACAGAAAAGTATGAAACAGATCTTAAGGATTTGAAAAATCAGGTTTCCGAGAAGGATAAGAGAATCAAAGAACTTAATAAGCGTGAACTTGAGCTTAACCAAAAAGAAAGAGAGCTTAGCGAAAAAGAAGAAAATATTATTAATCAGGTAACTGAACAGGTGAATAAGAAAGTTGCAGAGATTGAAAAGAAAGTTAAAGAAGATGCTAAGAAAGAAAGCTCACTTCAAATGACAGATCTTCAAACCCAGGTAAGCGAGTTACAGGAAAAGTTGTCTGATGCACAACAGCAGGAATTAGAGTTACGCAAAAAACAGCGTGAGTTAGAAGCGGATAAGAAAGAATTCGAGCTTAAGAAGCAGAGAGAACTTGATGCAGCCAAGGCTGAGATTTACAAAGCAGCTAAATCAGATTCAGACTCGGACTATCAGATGCAACTTAGGGAAAATGAAGAAAAGCTAAAGCAAATGACAGCAAAAATTGAAGAGTTAAAGAAAAAAGCAGAACAGGGATCTCAGCAACTGCAAGGCGAAGTACAGGAACTTGAGCTTGAAGATTTCCTATCAACTAATTTCATATATGATAAAGTTGAACCTGTACAGAAAGGTTTTAGAGGGGCAGACGTAATTCAGACTGTCAGAAACCAGTTTGGTCAGGAATGCGGAAAGATTATTTGGGAATCAAAGAGAACTACTACAAAATGGAGCAATGATTGGATTTCCAAATTGAAAGAAGATCAACGGAATGCTAAAGCTGATATTGCTGTAATTGTAAGTCAGGTACTTCCCGATGGAGTAAATAATATTGCGCAGAAGGAAGATGTTTGGATTGTCAGCTTTGAAGCAGCCTATGGAATTACCATTGCCCTAAGAGAACAATTACTTCAGATTGATCAGATAAAAAAATCTCAGATAGGTAAAAACGAAAAGGCGGAAGTTCTTTATGATTATTTATGCAGTAATGAATTCCGGCAGAAGATAGAGGGTATAGTTGAAGCTTTCACAACTATGAGAACAGATCTTGAATCAGAAAAAAGAGCTATTAACAAGCATTGGCAAAAGAGAGAAATGCAAATTGATAAGGTATTAAAAAATACTACTGGAATGTACGGTGGACTCCAGGCATTAATAGGCAGTGCTTTGCCGGAAATAAAAGCTTTGGAGATGCCTGAAATTAAGGAAGAAGAGATACCTCCATTACCAATAGATGATGATGAGGAAGAATTACCACTCTAAATAAATAGCTGAAAGGAGATATAAAATGTCAAAAGGAAAAAACCAACACGTCGTTCCACGCAAGGATGGCTGGGCGGTGAAAAGTGAAGGTAGCTCAAAAGCAAGTTCTATAAAACCGACACAAGCGAAAGCAATTAAAGAAGCAATTATCATTGCCAAGCATCAAAAATCTGAAGTTGTAATTCATAGCAGGGACGGTAAGATAAGAGATAAGGACAGCTATGGAAATGACCCGCATCCACCGAAGGATAAAAAATATTAAAATTAATTGGAGTGAAAAATGTCTTGGGAAGATACTTTTAAATCTTGGTCAGCTGCACCCAGTGCAACAGAACAACAAAAAATGGAAAATGCTGAAACAGCTATAAGTAATGCTATTAAAGCTAACCGACCTTTATCAAAGATAATATAACAATTGTACCGCATGGGTCTTATCGGGCAAGAACAAATGTTCGCATAGATAGCGATGTTGATATTTGTGTTTATCTCAACTCAACATTTTTCGCACGTTATCCTCCAGGAAAGACTAAAGAAAAAAGCCTTGTAACAGAAGAAGTTACAGGGCTTTTTAGTTTTAAAGAAAAAATCACTGAAGTAGTAATTAAAGTAGTGAATAACAAAAAGCAGGACTATTTGAACTATTTTAGGAGAAATAAAAATGCGTCTTTGCAAAGATAAATCACCAATTAATCGGTAGTATTTCTCTTCATAAATAAAAAATAAATAGTAAATGAAACCGCAAAACCAACAAACCATGCATAGTCGTATAGAAATTTAACTTCCGGTACTACGAGACCAATTAATGCAACAAACACTCCGGCGATTAATGCATAAATTGCTTTTAGATTAAAACCTTTTATAAATTCATACTCACCATTCCTTCTATAGAGATCAACTACAATTAATTTCTTTTTCTTCACAAGAAAATAATCACAGATCAAAATTCCGGCGATTGGTCCTAAGAATCCTGAGTAACCAACAAGCCAACCAAAAATATAAGCACTGTAATCAGACAATAATTTCCAGGGCATTATTAATATTCCAAGTACTGCAGTCATTAATCCACCACGAACAAAAGTGATTTTTCGAGGGTAGAGATTGGCAAAATCGTTTGCAGGAGAAACAACATTTGCTGCAATATTTGTGGTAAGTGTTGCAACCATTAATGCGAGTAATGAGATAACAACAATTATTGGATTTTGGAATTTTGTAAGCAGTGTTACCGGATCCCAGATCGCTTCGCCAAATATTACGACAGTTGCAGAAGTAACGACAACACCAATAAAAGAATACAAAGCCATGGTTGGCGGTAATCCGATTGCCTGTCCTAACATTTGCGCCTTTTGGCTTTTTGCAAACCGGGAAAAATCGGGAATGTTTAATGAAAGTGTTGCCCAATATCCGACCATTCCTGTTAATGAAGGAATAAAAAATCTCCAGAACTCTCCTACTGTTTGAAATTTACTTGGTTGACTTAAGATTGGTCCCCAACCTCCGCCTTGAACATAAGCCCAAATGAGAAGAACAATTCCAACTATAAGAAGAAAAGGTGCACCAAGAGCTTCAAGCCACCGTATTGATTCCATCCCTTTGACAATGAAATATACATTCATCGCCCAGAAAATTAGGAATCCTGCTGCCGATCCCCAATTCCATACAGCCCATTGCGGAATGAGAACGCTTATGAGCGAGTTCAAAGCTTGTCCGCCAATCCAGGTTTGTATTCCAAACCAGCCACAAGCTACAATTGCACGAAGAAGTGCCGGGACATTAGAACCAAGTGTTCCAAAAGATGCTCTTGCAAGAACGGGGAATGGTATTCCATATTTTGTTCCTGCGTGTGCATTAAGAATCATGGGAATTAATACGATAATATTACCAAGAGCAATTGTCATTAATGCCTGCCACCAATTCATTCCGCCAGCAATTAGTCCGCTGGCAAGCATATATGTAGTAATACAGACACTCATCCCAATCCATAGTGAAGCAATATTGTATGTTCCCCAATTTCTTTGAACAATTTTAGTTGGTGCAATATCTTTATTAAAAAGTGAAGTATCTTGCAGGCTAGAAAGATCGGTCTCTACCAGGCTCTCGGAAAAAAAATTTCCCATAGCATCCTTTCGCTAATAAAGCAATGTGAATTATCTAAGAAAATTTTATATACGATCAACTAATTCCATGCAGTACCGTGCGTATCTCTCTTAAAAAAATTTCCTCTTCCCGGTTTACCGGAGAACTTATCTTTCTCCACAATAACTTCCCCACGAGAGATTACAACATCAGTATTCCCTATTACTTTTTTCCCTTCATACATGGAATAATCAACTGCCATATGATGAGTTTTAACGGAAATAGTATATTCTTTTTCCGGATTCCAAATTACAATGTCAGCATCGCTACCTGGTGCAATAGTACCTTTACGGGGAAACATTCCAAACATTTTAGCGGGAGCTGTAGATGTAATTTCAACCCAACGGTTTAATGTAATTCTTCCGGCACGAACTCCGCCGTCAAATAGTAATTGCATGCGGTGTTCAATTCCCGGTCCACCGTTAGGAATTTTAGTAAAATCACCTTTTCCTAATTCCTTTTGTTCGTTAAAACAGAATGGACAATGATCGGTGGAGACCATTTGAAGTGTATTTTTCTTAATACCTGCCCAAAGTTTTTCTTGATGCCATTTCTCTCTAAGAGGAGGAGTGAAAACTAATTTTGCATCTTCAAAACCAGGTTTGTTCATATCATCAAGAGATAAGAATAAATATTGCGGACAAGTTTCTGCAAATGCAGGCAATCCTCTATCGCGTGCTTCTGCAACTTTTTCAAGAGCATCATTTGATGAAAGATGTACTATATAAACCGGAGCACCAGCCATTTGGGAAA
>MHAF01000136.1:2272-3078 GCA_001802865.1 Ignavibacteria bacterium RBG_16_34_14 | reverse complement strand
GTGTGACGCATTGCGCGGAAAATTGTGGCATCATCTACTAAAAGAACATTTGGATAAGCCATGAATAATTTAAAACTTGTTACACCTTCTTTTACCATATCTCCCATATCATTAAGATCAGCTTCAGGAAGATCAGTGATAA
This sequence comes from Ignavibacteria bacterium RBG_16_34_14, assembly GCA_001802865.1. Classification (GTDB taxonomy): domain Bacteria; phylum Bacteroidota; class Ignavibacteria; order Ignavibacteriales; family Ignavibacteriaceae; genus RBG-16-34-14. Next base: position 2,936 of record MHAF01000136.1, on the reverse strand, counting down.
TCATGTGAAGTCCATAGTCAATCGTTGCTTTTCCTTCAGCCTTCTTCCACCAAGTATCGAGAGCAGTCCGCATTTTTGTTCCTTTAGCTTGAATGGCAAAGTCAATAATAGAAGTTGTTCCTCCAAAAGCCGCAGCGCGGGTTCCTGTTTCAAAATTATCTACCGATGTAGTTCCGCCAAACGGCATATCAAGATGGGTGTGAACGTCAATTCCGCCAGGAATTACATATTTTCCTTTTGCATCAATTACTTTATCTACAAAAAGATTGAGCGACAGGCCAATTGTTGTGATCTTATCCTTCTCAATATATAAATCGGCAATGTAATTTTGTTCGGCAGTTATTATGCGTCCGTTTTTAATTAAGAGTGACATAACTAATCCAATCTTTGTTAATAAAATTTTAATGAATAACTATATTGTGCTTTTGTTGAAACTCTGCAAGGTTTTCCCAGGTCATAGGTGTTCCGTTCTTCCTAAATTCCTCTGTTAGTTGATTCCAAGTTTTTGAAGCAGAGCCGTCATCAATTCTAACCATAGAGATACAATTTTCAACCGGACAAACTAATGAACACAATGCGCAACCAACACAATCTTTTTCTCTCACTTCAGTTTTATTATGTCCGTTAACCGGAGTCAAGTCAATGCATTGATGAGCTGCATCTT
>MHAF01000136.1:1543-2189 GCA_001802865.1 Ignavibacteria bacterium RBG_16_34_14 | reverse complement strand
ATCATTAATCCGTGGAAGAGATTTTCCTCTGATCTGATCGAGAGATGAAATATTTTTCGATTCCATCCAATTGCTCATTCCTTCGATCATATCATTTACTATTCTAAATCCGTAATGCATTACTGCAGTGCATACTTGAACACTCGTAGCACCAAGGAGAATAAATTCAACTGCATCCCTCCAATTACTAATTCCACCGATTCCAGAAATTGGCAAATTAACTTCAGGATCAATTGCTACTTGTGAAAGCAAATGAAGTGCTATGGGTTTTACTGCTGGTCCTGCATAACCACCATGTCCCCCCAAGCCGCCAACATTCGGTTTCAATTCAAATGTATCGAGATTAATTCCGATAATGCTATTAATAGTATTGATCAGAGAAATTCCATGAGCACCCGCTGCCTTAGCAGCACGTGCAGGCAATTGAATATTGCTGACATTTGGTGTTAGTTTTACTAAAACGGGGACAGATGAAATTTCTGTAACCCACTCTGTAATCATCTTACAATATTCAGGTACCTGACCAACTGCTGCACCCATGCCTCTTTCACTCATACCATGAGGACAACCGTAATTCAATTCTATACCGTCACATCCAGTGTCAATAGTTCTTTTTACAATCTCGTGCCATGTTTCTCTTTTCGAT
>MHAF01000136.1:0-1456 GCA_001802865.1 Ignavibacteria bacterium RBG_16_34_14 | reverse complement strand
TCACTAATTAATTCTATGTTGTTTAAACCAAATAATTTTTGTCCGTTAAAATCCAGTCCGCTGTAACGGTTGAATACATTCATCACTGGTTCCCCAATTGTTTTCCAGACTGTCCCGCCCCAACCTTGCTCAAATGCCTTACAATTTTGATATGCAGAATTTGAAGGTGGCGCCGATGCAAGCCAGAAAGGATTTGGAGATTTTATTCCGCCGCAATTTACTGATAGATCAACCATAAATTATTTTACTCCTTTCGGTAACGATAAAAACTCATCAATAGAATGAGCAGCATGTTTGCCATCATAAGCTGCATTTACAACTTCTTTACCCCCGTTAATACAATCACCGCCGGCAAATATTTTCGGATTATGTGTTTGAAATGAAGCCTGATCAACAATAACACAACCTTCATCATCAAGCGTTAATTTTGGAATTGTGTTCAAGAAACTTGATTTGGTTTCCTGTCCGATCGCTTTTATTATCATGTCAACCGGAATCGTGAATTCCGATCCGGGAATTGGTACCGGTTTTCTTTTTCCTCTTCTATCCGGGTCGCCGAGTTTCATCTTTAAACACTCAATTTTTTCAACAAAGTCTTTACCGATAATTCGTTTAGGAGAAGTAAGAAAATAAAATACAATTCCATCTTTCTTCGCAAGTTCATATTCGAATTCGTATGCTGACATTTCAATATTGCTGCGTCTATAAATGATATACACTTGTTCGGCGCCTAACCGTTTAGCCTCGGTAGCTGCATCTATTGACGTATTACCTGCACCAATTACAGCAACCCTTTTTCCAACATGAACATCTTTCCAATTTTCTGTTTTTACTTTTTCAATGAAATCAAGCGCACCAACTACTCCAGGCAACTCTTCACCGGATATTGAAAGTTGAGGACTTTCACCCAAACCAACTCCAAGGAATATTGCATCGTGTTTTTTAAGAAGCTCATCAACTTTGATATCTCTACCAATCATAACCCCTGTTTTAATTTCTACGCCAAAATTTTTCACCATCTCAACTTCCTTCAATGAATCTTCTCTTCTCATTTTGTAAGGTGCAATGCCCCATGTATTTAACCCTCCGGGAATCTTGCTTGCTTCGTAAATTGTTACTTCGTAACCTAGCAAAGAAAGTTCCGCACTACATGCAAGTCCGGCCGGGCCGGATCCAATAACACCAATTGATTTCCCATTGTTTCGTGATTTATGAAAAAGTGCTGGCATTCCTTGAGAAAAATAATTGTCAATTGAAAACCGTTGAAGCCTTCCTATTTCAATTGGTTTTTCTCCTTTTGCTATGTAAACACATGCACCTTCACAAAGAACATCAACCGGACAAGCCTTGGCACAAGTGAGCGGAACCCAATTTGATTCAAAAATTGTCTTTGCTGAACCAAGTAAATTTCCTGTAGATATTTTTTTGATGAAGGTTGAAATATCAATGTGAGTTG
>MHAF01000135.1 GCA_001802865.1 Ignavibacteria bacterium RBG_16_34_14 | reverse complement strand
TCGTTACTCCTTGTTCTTAAATCTATTTTTATCTCAGAACAAGGATTAACGATTTTTGAATCAAGACGTCAATTTTATTTCAATATACTTAATTCATATTCAGCAGCTTTTTTGTATGCTGCATCGCCTTTTGCTTTGTTAAACATTTCTTTAGCTTTTTTCAAATCAGCTTTTCCTTTATAAGCTAAACCCATATAATAATAGGGTCCACCTTCGCTTATAGTTGATTTAAATTTAAGCGCACTATCAGATGCAGCAAGAGTTTTATCAAAATCACCTAATTCAGAATAAACCTTTGCTAATAAAAGATATGCTTTGTCATAATTTTTGTTTTCAACTGCTTTTTGAAGATGTTCTACAGCTTTAGTATTGTTCTTATTGTTAATCGCCTCATTCCCCAACATTGTATAAGCAACAGCCAAGTTCTCCTTTATAGAAGATTTTAAAGTTGTATCTGTTGACATCTGAAGCACTTTTTCAAAATTCACTGCGGCTTCCTGGTAATTCTTCATTGAAAAATAAACACTGCCTAAAGCATTATACGAACCTTCAAAATCAGGTTTAAGTTTTATGCTCTCTTCAATAGCAGTTTTAGCACTATCCAGATTTCCGGCTTTTCTATAAGCCGCTCCCTTTTGATAATAAATCCGAAAATCTTTTTCAATGTTGAGAGCTGAATCATATTTCACAATAGCATTAGTATATTCACCAGCTTTTGCCAATTTGTTGCCTTCGTTATATAATCTTGCTGCCTCAGAGCTCATCTCCTGAGCAAATGAATAACTTAATGCAGACAAAATTAATAACAAACAATAAGCTATGAATGATCTTCTCATAGATCTCCCTTCTTTTTAATTATAGAATAATTGATTTAGTGCGGAAGACGGGACTTGAACCCGTACGCCAATTAAGGCACTACCCCCTCAAAGTAGCGTGTATACCAATTTCACCACTTCCGCAAAATTCGGAGATAAAAATAAATTTGCTTAGACTGAAAAGCAACTCTTATATGATTTTTAATACAGGTAATAAATAATAATGTTCCGTTTAATCCATCATTCTCTTTTTCTTTAGGAATAAGACATCCCTGATCTCTTCCCTAAATTGCCTTTCAAAAAGAGTAAGCTCAGCTATTTGTTTATAGGTAAGTATGTCGTTGAGGGAATTAAAAAATCTTTTCCTTTCTTCATCTAATCTTTGATGTGTTATAAAATAACTATCAATTAATTTTTTCAATTCAGGATCATTATCATCTTTAACTGAAGAAATTTTATCCTTAAGCTTACCAAGCTTTTCATCGAGTTCATCGAATAATCCCTTCATTTTTCCCTGATGTTCATTTCGTCTTGCAAAAAACTTAATCGCCGTCTCTTCGTTCATATTCAGAACTTCAAGAAGCTTGATTTTTTCAAGAGCTTCTATTTTTTCCCGTGAATCACCTTTCCTATGTGGTTGTGAATATATTATGGATGAAAAAAATAAGATGACCAATATCCAATTTTTCATTTTGACCTCAATCAAAATCTTTCTTTTATTAAATTATTATAAATATTATCTATTTCTTCCTCAGAAAGTTCATCAAGTATATTGTCAAACTCATTGCTTGTTACATCAACTAAATAATCTCCTGAATATCCATTAAGACTTAGCTCATCTGCCATCATTGAGCTAAAAAGAGAATCATAATCTTCGGGAATATTTTCAGTTAATTGTGAAGTCGTTAAATCCTGAGAATAGTTATTCAAATAAGTTTTTAATTCTTCGTTATCTAACTGCTGTAAAGTTATTTGTTCGTCTTCAATCACATCTTCTTTATTTGTAGTTATAAAAAATACTATTATGGTAATTAAAACAATTAATATACTTCCAACCGCAAAAGAAGGTTTTATTCTTAGCTGCTTCTGTTTATAAGTGCTTTCTCTGAAGCGAGGCAGAATATTTGTAAAATAATTTTCATCGGCATTAACATTCTTCAATTTTTTAAATTGATTAAGAACATTCCTTAAAGAGTCAATCTCTTTTTTCAATTCAGGAGAGTTATTAATCTCTTTTTCAAAATTAATTAATTCCTCACCGGATAATTCGCCCTCAATATATTTTCTTATTTTTTCTTCATTCTTCATTTTGCATCAGTGCTGTTATTTTTTTTAATGCATGAAAATAATTTGACTTCAAACCTCCGACACTTTTACCTGTTATTTCTGCAATTTCTTCATAAGACAATCCATCAATAGCCCGTAAAACAAAAACCTCTCTCTGTTTTGCCGGAATTTTTTGTAAATGTTTTTCCAAACGGTTTACTTCTTCTTTAGTTTCAAAATCTTTTATAATATCAGAATCGGCTGCTCTATCAACTCCACTATCTTGTAATGAAAAGATTTCTTGAATAGATCTTCTCCTTAACAGATTTATACTTCTTGTAGAAGTTATAGTATAAATCCAGGTATACAAAGATGATCTGAATTTAAAATCCTTTAGCTTTTTGTACATTACCAAAAGAACTTCCTGCACAATCTCATCAGCATCAAGATGATTACCTGTCATTCTTCTTGCATGCCAGTAAATCCTATGCTGATATTTTCGAACAAGTTCATTAAAAGCTGATTCGTCTCCATCATTGAATCTCTCTATAAGATCGTGATCATTATTTATTTCGGTCATAAATCAGCAGATTATCCTGAATATTCGACATCGGTATGGAAGATTAAGTTTAATGTTCAGAACAAATTTTGTGGTATCCTGATTTCAAAAAATTGTCACCTGAACTTGTTTCAGGGTCTAAGAAATTAAGATTCTGAAATGAATTCAGAATGACATCTTCAAATTTTTAGATGCCATTAAACCAAAGTTATCTCTATCCTGTCAAAAGTTCAAAACAAAATAAAATTTAGGAGATAAAAAATGAAATCCTTAATAACATCTTTCAGTATAGTGCTTCTATTATCATTTATAATTTCCGGAGATGGTTTTGCTCAGCCAAAACAAAAATTCCAGAAAAGATTTTTTAAAGAAAATATGATTGAAAAACTGAATCTTAACGAAGAACAGGAAAATAAGATTTCAGAACTTAGAGCTGCTCATCAAAAGGGGATGATAGATCTTAAAGCTGAACTTGAGAAAAAAATGATTGATATGAGAGAATTGAATGAACAAACTGATCTGAAAAGAGCAGAATTAATTTCCACCGTAGAAAGCATAAACAGTATTAAGAACAAGATAGCAATTGCAATGGCAAATCATAAAATGGATGTGCTTGAAATATTAAATGCTGAACAGAAAAAGATATGGCTTGAACATGAACCATTCAGAGACCATATGAAAATGAAGTTCAAAGAAAGAAGATTTGGTTTCGGTAGGTTTGGCTGCTGTGAGTTTGGTCCTCCACCTCATTTTGATAATGATGAACCTGAGCCTGAAGAATAATTGACAAGAGGCTGTCTCAAAAGCCTTAATTTGTCAACCTGAACTCGCTTCAGGTTCTGAATTTTGCCTAAAATCAAATCCAAAGATTCCGAAACAAGTTTGGAATGACAGTTCTGAGACAGCCTCTTTATTTTGGATTTGTCGGTCTCAAATCAATTTCACTCATCATAGCTCTAACTGGCAAATTAATAATTGAAAGAACTGCATGAGCAACATCTTCGGGTGATAAAACTCTTTCAATTTCCTTTTTCTGATTGTGCCCGGAGTTGAACTCTGTAGCAACAGATCCGGGACAAATAGTTGCAACCCTTACATTATATTCTCTCACCTCAAGCATAAGTGATTTAGTAAATCCCAAAACTGCATGCTTGGTTGCACCATACATTGTTCCTCCTATAAACCCATTCTTGCCTGCAAGAGAAACAATATTAATTATTGAACCTTTCTTTCTTTTAATCATATCGCCAATAACAGCACGGCTAAAATTAAAAACTCCATAAACATTTGCATTCATCTGCTCTTTGAACTCATCAAGTTTGGCTTCAGTGAGAGGTTTAAGAATTCCCATTCCTGCATTATTAACTAAATAATCAATCTTACCATATACATCAATTATTTTTTTAAAAGACATATGAACAAATTTTTCATCACCAACATCGCCTGAGAAATATTCACATCTTACATTTTTAGATTTAATTTCTGATTGAACTTTTTCAAGTGCTTTTACATCCCTTCCAAAAATAATTACGTCCATTCCTTCATCTGCCAGGGCAAGAGCAATTGCTTTACCAATTCCCCTGCTTGCACCTGTAACTAAAGCTAATTCTCTATCATCCATTATAAATCTCCTTCAATTGGTCTTACAACTATTTCTTCGCTTATCATATTTTCTTTCTGCAGGAAAATCCAAACGAGCAATCGCGCTATACCTTCAGCCTCCATCATTCTTTCAGAACTTTCTTTTCTCACATCCTGCGGCCACATCGGTGTTATTGTAGCTCCAGGAATTATATTAACAACTTTTATTTTATGTTTCCTTACCTCTTCTCTTAAAACATTTGTGTAAGCCATTAACCCATTCTTTGAAGCAGCATAAGCACTTGAGTGTGTAAATACTTTTTTTGTTACAATAGAAAGAATATTAATTATTGTCCCCCCTCCTTGTTCAATCATTTTGGGAAGAACTGCTTTTATAGTATATATGGATCCAAGCAGATTTGTATTAATTATATCATCAATTTCATTTATAGAATTCTCTTCTGCTAATTTGAACGAAGTGATGCCGGCATTGTTTATAAGACAATCTATTTTATGGGATGAAAGAATTTTTTTTGCGGTTTGATCTACATTTGCACTAGAGGCAACATTACAGGGATAAATATCAAGCTCAAGTTTATCTTTCTTTAAAGATTTATTTATTCTTTCAAGCTCGAAAGCTCTTCTTGCAGAAACAAAAACTTTGCAGCCAATTTTTGCAAATTCTTCAGCTGCTGCTTTACCAATTCCGGAACTGGCTCCAGTTATCCATATACCTGATTTCTCTTGCATTTCTTATTTTTGATTTAAGATTTACGATTTACAAGAAATAAATTACTATTAGAATTTTTGAATTAAGATTTATTTTTGATTTCGTTAAGTTTTTGAAATAGTAGATCCTTGAATTAAAAATAAAATCGTAAATCATAAATTGTAAATCATAGAGTTTTACTTGAAATTAATGTTAAGAATTCTTCTCTGGTTCTTGCATCTTCCTTAAATACACCGTGCACCGCACTGGCAGTTGCCGAAGAGTTTTGTTTTTCAACACCTCGCATCATCATACACATATGAAAAGCTTCTGAAACCACTGCAACTCCCTGTGGATTTAGATATTCATCTAATGTATCAGCTATTTGTTGAGTCATTCTCTCCTGTACCTGTAACCTTCTTGAAAAAATTTCAACAACTCTTGGTATTTTGCTAAGTCCTATAATCTTTCCATCAGGAATATAAGCAACATGCACTTTTCCATAAAAAGGAAGTATGTGGTGTTCGCAGAGGCTATAAAAATCAATATTTTTTACGAGGACCATCTCATCATATTTCTCACTAAAAACAGCATCATTCATTATCTCTTCTATCTTTTTATTATAACCAGAAGTAAGAAATTCATAAGATTCAGCTACTCTCTTCGGAGTGCTTAATAAACCTTCCCTCTCAGGGTTTTCTCCTACTTCTTTTAGGAGATCATAAACCAGTTTTTCAATAGCTTTATTTTCCAATTTTATTCTCCCTTATACTCAAAGTAATTGTTTTCAGTCTCATATAATTTTATGGAATAAAGTTTGCCTTTAGGAATTTTATTCGCAAGCTGTTTCCAGATTGCTGCTGCAATATTCTCTGCAGATGGGATAATCCCTTTCATAAAATCAGTTTCAATATTAAGATTTTTATGATCAACTTTTTCAATAACATTTTTTCTGATTATCTCTTTAAGAACTTTAAGATCAAGAAGGTATCCTGTGTTTGGATCAACTTCTCCGCAAACCACAACTTCAATAATATAATTATGTCCATGCCAGTTAGGATTGCTGCACAAACCATACAATTTAAAATTTTCTTCATCGCTTAAAGCAGGATTGAATAAACGGTGTGCAGCACTAAACCGTTCGCGTCTTGTTACATAAACCATATTAATTCTTTAATGCTTCCAAAACTTCTTTATTATGTCCATTAACTTTAACCTTCCGGAAGATCTTTTTTATTTTTCCTTCAGAATTAATTATATAAGTCGTTCTTTCCACACCCATATATTTTCTGCCGTACATATTCTTCTCTTTCCAGACATCATACTTCTTAATAGCTTCTTTCTTTTCATCACTTAAGAGGTCAAAGTTCAAATTATATTTCTGTGCAAATTTTTTATGTGATTCAACTGAATCAGGACTAACACCTACAATAACAGCATCTGTCTTTTCAAACTTTGGAAAATCATCTCTGAAACTGCAGGCTTCTGCTGTACATCCGGAAGTATTATCCTTTGGATAAAAATATAGTATAACATTTTTACCTTTAAAATCATTTAATGAGATAGTATCTCCATTTTGATTATTTAATGTGAAAGCAGGTGCCTTCTTTCCTTCTTGCAGCATTTTAATCCTTAGAAATTATTTTAAATTTGTTTTTCAATCATGCGAAAGTCATTGCGAATCCTGATTTATCAGGATGAAGCAATCTCTCATTTTATCTAATTGTTTATTATTTGAGAATGTTTCGCTCGAAGACTCGCTCACAATGACAATAATAGAACAATACAATATGATTTGTAAACAGACAACATTTTCTATTTCTCCAATGCTTTCATTATCGCTTCATAATCAGGCTGCAGGCCCGTATGCATACATATTTCAGCATACTTAATCTTACCGTTTTTTCCAATAACAAAAGCAGACCTTTTTGAAACTCCCAGATAATCATATTTACCCGGAGAGTGAATTTCATTTAATGAATCATATTTGGCGGAAGCTTCTCTGTTAAAATCACTTAATAAAGGAAAGTTAAGATTTAGTTTTTCACTCCAAAGTTTTAAAGAGTAATGACTATCAACGCTTATTCCCAAAACATTGGCATCAAGTTTTTCATAAATCTTCATATTATCTCTCATTGTACACATTTCTTCAGTGCAGGTAGATGAATTTGCAAAAGGAAAGAAGAGAAGAACTATCTGTTTATTAAAATAATCTTTTAACGATATTTTTTTACCGTCTGTATTTATCAACGTAAAATCAGGAGCAATATCACCAATACTTAACGACATAATTTCTTTCTTGCTTCAATACTTAATAGTTCTTTAATGTATAAAAGTTACTTATTTAGCTTTGTACATTCAAGCGATGGATATTAGCTGTTGGTTTTTAATGGCGGATATTTGAGCAAAAAGCATAATGAATATAAAAATTGCAAACTGACAACTGAAGACTGCTTACTGTTTACTTATTAAAGCAGTCCCCTTTTCTTTGTCCACTCTTTAAATCCTTCTTCAAGCTGTTTAAAAGAATTAATGGTAAAAAGTATAGGTTGTAAGTGCCATACATCGTACTGCTGTTGCACAAGCTTACCAGGAATAAAATCTTTAACTTCAACTTCATTTGATAAAGCATGATTTACTTCTTCTTTTGAAGAAATAATTCCTGCACCATAAATTCTCATTCCTTCTTTTTGTCTGATAAGACCAAACTCAACGGTAAACCAATGAAACGTTTCAAGAAACTTACGGTTTTCACCTTTAGCGTTTAATGCAGCTTCACCAAACATCTGGTAGAATGAAGCAAAATTTTTATTTGTCAGCAAAGGCATATGCCCAAACATGTCGTGGAAACAATCAGGTGCTGGCGTGTAATCAAGTTCTCCTTTACCTCTAATATAATCTGTTGAGGGAAAAATTCTTTCACGAAGCAGTTCGAAGAAATTTTGTTCGTGAATTAATCCTGGAACGCGGGCAATCATCCATCCTGTAGTTTTTTTGAATACAGCACTAAGATCTTTTAAAGCAGGAATTTTATCTCTTGTAAAATTCAGAATATCAACACCATCAAGGTATTCCTGGCATACTCTCCCAGGCAGATTTTTCATTTGCCTGTCATAAAGAAATTTCCAGGTTTCATTGTCAGATTCAGGATAATCCGGGTATTCAATCTTATCATCAACAGGAACAGGCCCGGTTAACCTTTGAGGAATACATCTCGGATCAATTCCCTTTTCAGCAGCTTTTTCATAAGCTGATTTAAATTCTTTTTCTTCTTTTTTGTTTTGCATTTTATTTCCCGTAAACTTTTAATAATTAATTCGAACTTAAATATTCATCTTACGAATTTCAACTTTGCCAATGTGAATCAAATTATATTCACTTCCTCATTCAATTCTATTCCAAACTTTTGAAATACAGATTCTTTAATTTCCTTTGCCAGATTCATAATTTCCTTCCCGGACGCATTTCCATAATTAACTAATACAACGGCTTGTTTTGTGTGTGTTCCTGTATTTCCAACTACTTTTCCCTTCCAGCCGCAGTTCTCAATAAGCCAGCCTGCAGGAACTTTTATTTTACTGTTTCCCAGGTTAAAGCCAACAATATCATTGTACTTTTCTTTTAATTGAAGAAATCTTTCTTCAGAGATTTCCGGATTCTTAAAAAAGCTTCCTGCGTTTCCAATCTTCGCCGGATCGGGAAGCTTACTTAGTCTTACTCTGCAAACTACTTCGCTGACTTCTTTAATACCAATATTGTTAAATCTCATTCTTTCTATTTCACTTTTGAGATTTCCATACTCTAAATTAATTACTGGATTCTTACTTAAACTGATTGTAACATAAGTAACTATGAATTTATCTTTTAATTTATTTTTAAAAATACTGTCACGGTAACCAAACTTGCATTCTTTGTTACTAAATTTAGCTACATTAGAATTATTTAAAAAAATCCCATCAAGATTTTTAAAAACATCCTTAAGTTCCTGCCCATAAGCTCCAATGTTTTGTATTGGCGCTGCACCAACAGTTCCAGGAATTAACGAGAGATTTTCTATTCCGCCAAAATTTCTTTCAAGGCAGTATAGAATAAGATCGTGCCAGATAACCCCGGCTCCTGCTTTAATTACAACTATCTTATCATCTTCACTTATAATTTCTATATCAGGTATTGAAACTTTTAATACTAAACCGTCAAAGTCTTTGGTAAGAAGAATGTTGCTTCCCCCACCTATTATAAGTTTAGGTACAGAATTAAACTCATGAGAAGATAATATTTTTTTTAACTGCAGTTCACTTCTGACTTCAGAAAAGAATTTTGCTTTTACATCTATACCAAATGTATTAAATGGCTTAAGAGAAATGTTTTTTCTTACGTTCATTGATTCCAAGATTGATTATGTTAAAATAGTTATAAAATATTTGAAAAATGATACACTGGATATGGATGCCCCAGATACTGATTTTAGTTACTGGATACTAGATTCTGATCATTTTTATTTTCCTGAACTTGCTCTTGCACTTACTCTTAATTCAACTTATTATTAATCCAGATTTTAGAAATCAAAAATGAAAAACGATAACATAAATTTTGGCTTTGAGAACTGGCGAGGTCTGTCAGATTCAGAAATTAATTTCAAAATGGTTGCAAAAGTTTCGCAGGCCTTTGCAGGTTTTCTGATTTCTCACAGTATAGACAAAAATAACTTCAATGAGAGAGATATTTTAAAAGTCGGGATAGGGTATGACGGAAGAAATAAATCAAACGAGTTCGCTAATCTTTTTTCAAGAATACTCTCCGGTAATAACATAATAGTTTTTATTACAGATAAAATTTCTACAACGCCAGCATTAACCTGTTTCGTAAAAGAGAATAATCTTAATGCAGGAATTATGATTACCGCAGGAAGATTATCCTCTGAATATAATGGGATAAAATTTATCTCTTCTTACGGAAGCATTTTGACTAAAGAGCAGCTAAATGAAATTGAATATTTTATTGATAAGGATCTCATTCAGGTTAATGAAGATAAAATCTACCAGACTGACATCAGGAGTAAATATTATGAACAGCTTGAGAGTTTAGTTGACTTTAATTCTATTAGAGAAAGCGGAATTAATTTTCTGATTGATTCTATGGGCAGTGCCGGCCAGCAGGTACTTGAGAATCTTTTTATCATAAATGATATAAAAAGTAAAACCATTTTTAAATTTTCTGAAAATGATTTCTCAGGAAGAATTCCAAATCCTGTTAAAGAAAATTTACAGCCTGTTATTGATGAAATAAAAAAGTCCGATGAATTTTCATTTGCAATTGCAACAGATGGAGATGCAGACAGAGTTGCCATTATTAATGATAAAGGCGACATACTTAGTGATAACCAAATCGCTTTACTATTAACGGATTATCTATTGAAAATCCGGAATGAAAGTGGAGAAATAATTAAATCTTTTGTTCATTCTGACAGACTTAATAATATTGCAGATAAAAATAAATTAATCGAGGTACCAGTTGGTTTGCGTTTCTTTTCCAATCATATTTTAAGCGAAAATTTCCTGATTGGATTTGAAGGAAGTGGAAGCTTTATGTGGGGAAAAGGCACTCCATATAGAGATGGAATCCTTACAGCATTAGTTTTTGCAGAGATGCTTGCAAAATCTGGTTATAGAAAGCTTAGTGATTATATGGATTCAAAACAAGAATTATTTAATGATATTTATTCTGAGGGAATTAATATCAAATCCGAAAAACCTGAGAGATTAAATTCCTTATGTGAAAATCCTCCTGATAAGATTGGTAATTTCAGTGCAAAAAGTTTTCATTCTTACAAAGAGTTGAACGGCGAATTGAACAGCCTGAAATTTAATTTTATGGGAGAAAGAAGATGGGTTGTTATCCGTAAGTCTGATTATTATCCCTTACTAAAACTTTACGCTGAAGGTAACAGTTCCAAAGAAGTTCAGGAAATCTTAAATGAAACTTCTCTTCTGTTAGTTGAATAACCAAATTATTTTTTATTTTTGAAATCAGAAATAATTTTTCTTATATGATCATATATTGAAATTAGAATTTAACTTTCATCAATCGGGAGTAATACCATACCGGAGAAAAAATGGGGAATTGCAAATCCTTCTTATCACATCAATGAAAAGAAAAAAGTGGATTCTTCCCAAAGGTTATATTGAGTTTAATCTATCACCTTTTGAATCAGCTAAGAAAGAAGCTTATGAAGAGGCTGGTGTTATTGGTGCAAATGAAACAGTGGAACTGGGTTCTTTCAGAATTAAAAGCTCTATTGGGGTTTGCGATTTATTAGTTTATTCTATGGAAGTGATTGAAGTTCTGGAAGACTACCCGGATAAAGATCAGAGAAAAAGAAAATGGTTTTCTATTAAAGAAGCGGCAGAAAATATTACTATACCGGAAGTTTCAGGAATGATTCTTTCTTTGAATGATAAGATTAGGAAGTAAAATTCCAAAACACAAAAAACAATTAACAAATAAATTCCAATAATAAAATTTCAAAATGCAGATACAGGAAGTTTGGAATTTTGTTTTTGTTTATTGGTGCTTATTTAGGTTTTGGATATTTGTTGATTGGAATTTTATTATTCCATAAACCTTTCATTCAAAACTCTCTCCACTGCTTCCCTGCTAGTTTGGTAATCATATCCTCTTGACGCAAGGAATGAATAAACTTTTTCAGCAAGTTTTCTTTTTTCAAGATTTTTATAAGAGAAGGATTTTATTTTTTTCGAAGCAAGTTCAATAGCATTTTCAAGCTTATTTTCTTCCGAAAATTTTTCCTCAATTACTTTTGAAATTATTTCGTTGCTAATTCCCTTTTTCATCAGTTCGGATTTTATTTTTCTTTCACCCCATAATTTTGTTCTTGTTTTCTCCTCAGTATAGATTAGTGAATATTTGTA